>NZ_JBNFOF010000008.1:0-32784 GCF_057364645.1 Janibacter sp. CFPM2_SD2 | reverse complement strand
CGGGCAGCCACGCGAGGGGGGGGTCGGCGCTGGGCCGGAGCACGGCCGCGGCGCCGGCGAGCCCGGTGAGCAGCAGGAGCAGCAGGGTCGAGACGAGGCGGGAGCGCGGCCGGACGGCCCCCGCGACGGCCGCGAGCAGCAGCGCGACGACCGCGACCGAGCCGATGAGGATCGGCTTGTCCGCGGTGCCGAAGGTGCCGACCGCCCACTCCTTGACCGGCGTCGGCGTCGCGTCGATCACCTGGCTGCCGACGGCGAGCACGGGGGAGGAGGGCGGCGAGACGAGGGCCGCGACGAGGTGGGCGGCGGCCGTGCCGAGGCCTGCCGCGAGGACTCCGCAGGCGGCGGGGAGTGCGGACCGAGAGCTCATGGACGGGATTCGGTGCCGCCGCCTGCAGCGGATGGTCCGGTCAGACTCCCTCGACGTCGAGGTCGGCGCGGTTGACCCCGGTGATGAGGGCATAGGTCGCGCCGGCGATCGCGCCCCGATGACCGGGGCGACCCAGAAGGCCCACAGCTGACCCGCGGCGCCGTCCTGGAAGAAGGCGACGGCCGTCGAGCGCGCGGGGTTGACCGAGGTGTTGCTGATCGGGATCGAGATGAGGTGGATGAGCGTCAGCCCGAGACCGATGGCGATCGGCGCGAAGCCCACGGGCGCGCGGTCGTCCGTGGCCCCGAGGATGATGTAGAGGAAGAAGGCGGTGAGCACGACCTCGGCGATGAGGACCGCGGCGAGGGTGTAGCCGCCGGGGGAGCGGTCGGCATAGCCGTTGGCCGCGAAGCCGGCGCCGGCGTCGAAGCCGTCCTTGCCGCTCGCGACGGCGTAGAGGACGCCACCGGCGACGAGGCCCGCGACGACCTGCGTGATGACGTAGGCCGGCACGTCCTTCCACTCGAAGCGCCGTCCGGTCGCCAGACCGATGGTCACCGCGGGGTTGAAGTGCCCCCCGGAGACGTGCCCGACGGCGTAGGCCATCGTCAGCACGGTCAGGCCAAAGGCGAGGGCGACGCCGACGAAGCCGATGCCCAGGCCGGAGTCCTTGCCGTCGACGACGTGCTGGGCGGCGAAGATCGCCGAGCCGCAGCCCCCGAGGACGAGCCAGAAGGTGCCGAGGAACTCGGCGCCGAGTCGGTGGACGAGTGAGTGCTGCATGACCAGTGCTCCTGACGTCGTGACGGCCCCCGTGGCCGTCACCGACGAGCCTAGGGAGCGCCGGTCACGTCCGCACGACGAGTCGGCTCAGCACGACGAAGGGGGAGGCGCACCGGTGTCAGGTGCGGCCTCCCCCCTTCGTGGGGACGGGCTCGGTCAGAGCGCGTCGATGATCGCGTTGAGCGTCGCGCTCGGGCGCATCGCGGCCGAGGCCTTGTCGGCGTCCGGCTTGTAGTAGCCACCGAGGTCGACCGGCGAGCCCTGCGCGCCGATGAGCTCCTCGTTGATCTTCGCCTCGTTGTCACCGAGATCGGCGGCGACCTGGGTGAAGCGCTCCTTGAGCTCGGCGTCGGTGTCCTGGGCCGCCAGCGCCTGCGCCCAGTAGAGGGCGAGGTAGAAGTGGCTGCCGCGGTTGTCGATCGAGCCGAGCTTGCGGGCCGGGCTCTTGTTCTCCTCGAGGAAGGTGCGATCGCCGTGTCGAGGGTGTCCGCGAGGACCTGCGCCTTCGGGTTGTCGAAGTGCGTGGCGAGGTGCTCGAGGGAGGCGCCCAGCGCGGAGAACTCACCGAGGGAGTCCCAGCGCAGGTAGTTCTCCTTGACGAACTGCTGCACGTGCTTGGGCGCCGAGCCGCCGGCGCCGGTCTCGAAGAGACCGCCGCCCGCGAGCAGCGGGACGATCGAGAGCATCTTGGCGCTCGTGCCCAGCTCGAGGATCGGGAAGAGGTCGGTGAGGTAGTCACGCAGGACGTTGCCGGTGACCGAGATGGCGTCCTTGCCGGCGCGGATCTGCTCGAGGCAGAAGGTCACGGCCTCGACGGGCGCGAGGATCTTGATCTCGAGGCCCTCGGTGTCGTGCTGCGGCAGGTACTCCTTGACCTTGGCGATGACCTGCGCGTCGTGGGCGCGGGCCTCGTCGAGGAAGAAGACGGCCGGGGCACCGGTCGCGCGGGCGCGGGTGACGGCGAGCTTGACCCAGTCCTGGACGGGGATGTCCTTGACCCGGCTCATCCGCCAGATGTCGCCCTGCTCGACGGTGTGCTCGAGGACGACCTCGCCGGCCGAGGTGGTCACGGTGACGGTGCCGGCCGTGGGGATCTCGAAGGTCGTCGGGTGCGAGCCGTACTCCTCCGCCTTCTGCGCCATGAGGCCGACGTTGGGCACGGTGCCGATCGTCGCCGGGTCGAGGGCGCCGTTGCGCTTGTGCTCCTCGAAGACGGCGGCGTACATCGGGCCGTAGGAGCGGTCGGGGATCATCGCGAGGGTCTCCTGCTGGCCACCCTCGGCGTTCCACATCTGACCGGAGTCGCGGATGACGACCGGCATCGAGGCGTCGATGATGACGTCGCTCGGGACGTGGAGGTTGGTGATGCCCTTGTCGGAGTCGACCATCGCCAGAGCGGGGCGCTGCTGCGCGAGGGCGTCGATGTCGGCGCGGATCGCGTCGCGGGTCTCGGCCGGCAGCGTGTCGAGCTGGGTGTAGAGCGAGGCCAGGCCGTAGCGCAGGTCGACGTCGGCCTCGCGGAAGGACTCGGCGTGCTTCTCGACGAGCTCGCCGAGCCAGGCGGCGACGCCGTGGCCGAAGAGGATCGGGTCGGAGACCTTCATCATCGTCGCCTTGAGGTGCAGCGACAGGAGCAGCCCCTCGGCGCGGGCCGCCTCGATCTGCGCGTCGTAGAAGGCGCGCAGCGCCGTGGCCGACATGAAGGTCGCGTCGACGATCTCCCCCTTCGTCACCGGGACGGAGTCCTTGAGGACGGTCTCGGTGCCGTCCTGCGCCGTCAGCGTGATCTTCAGGGTGTCGTCGGCGGGGGAGACGATGGACTTCTCGTTGCCGTAGAAGTCGCCCTCGCTCATCGAGGCGACGCGGGCCTTGTTGTCGGCGGTCCACGGGCCGAGCTTGTGCGGGTGCTTCTTCGTGAAGTTCTTGACCGCGAGCGGGGCGCGGCGGTCGGAGTTGCCCTCACGCAGGACGGGGTTGACGGCGGAGCCGAGGACGTTGGCGTAGGCCGCGGCGACCTGCTGCTCCTCGTCGGTGCTCGGGTTGTCCGGGTAGTCCGGCAGGTCGTAGCCCTGACCCTGCAGCTCGGCGATGGCCGCCTTGAGCTGCGGCACGGAGGCCGAGATGTTGGGCAGCTTGATGATGTTGGCCTCGGGCGTCGTGGCGAGCTGGCCGAGACCGGCGAGGTTGTCGGCGACGCGCTGCTCGTCGGTCAGCCGGTCGGGGAACTGGGCGAGGATGCGGCCGGCGAGCGAGATGTCGCTCGTCTCCAGCTCCACACCGGTGCCCGAGGTGAAGCCCTGGACGATCGGGAGCAGCGAGTAGGTGGCGAGTGCCGGCGCCTCGTCGATCTTGGTCCAGACGATCTTCGCGGTCATGTGTGTCCCTCCGTGGGGTGTGGGGTGGGTCTCCCCAGATCCTCCCACGGGCGCGGCCGGTCCCGGTCTTCGGTCCGACGAAGGGGGGGTCACCTCCCTTCGTCGTCGTGGACCGGCGGGATCCGGGGTGGGCCGAAGCGGACGAGGCGCAGCTGCTCGATCGTCTCCTCGAGCAGGACCCGGTTGGTCCGCTGGAGGTCGGCGATGATCAGCAGGGCGAAGGAGAAGAGGGCGCCGACGAGCAGTGCCGTGCCGAAGATCAGGGACTGGATGTGGCCGGCCGAGTCGCCCATCGCCGCCAGGACGAGGAAGCGGACGAAGGGGATGAGCCCCAGGACCATGAGCACGGCGCCGACCAGGCCGAAGAAGGCGTGCGGCTTGAACATGATGAAGGAGCGGATGATCGCCGACGCCGACTTGGCCATGTGCTGCCAGATGCTCGAGAAGAGGCGGGACTCGCGGGTCTTGGCATTGGTCACGACGGGGATCGACTCGATCGCCAGGCGCTTGTGGCCGGCCTGGATGATCGTCTCCATGCAGTAGCTGAACTCGGTGACGATGTTCAGCCGCATGAGCGAGGCGGCGGAGTAGGCACGGAAGCCACTCGCGGCGTCGGGCAGATCGGTGCTCGCGGCCCGGTTGACCACGGCCGAGCCGAAGGCCTGCATCCGGCGCTTGAAGGGGGAGAAGTGGGCGATCGTCGCCGTCTGCCGGTCGGCGACGACGATGTCGGCCCGTCCCGCGAGGATCGGCGCGACGAGGTCGCCGATCCGCTCCTGCGGGTACTGGTTGTCGCCGTCGGTGTTGACGAGGATGTCGGCGTCGTGGCGCAGCGCGAAGTCGGCACCGTCGCGGAAGGAGCGGGCCAGGCCCAGTGGGCGGCTGTGCCGGATGACGTGGGTGACGCCGAGCTCGCGGGCGATCTCCGACGTGCGATCGCTGGACCCGTCGTCGATGACCAGCGTCTCGATGACGTCGACACCGGGGATCTGCGTCGGGATCGTGGCGAGGACGAGCGGGAGGGTCGTCTCCTCGTCGAGGCAGGGGATCTGCACGATCACCTTCATGGTCTGAGCCTCCGACGCCGTCGCTGCTGGTGGTCGCAGCATCTCAAATCCGAAGGGGGTCCGGCGGCACCGGGTCGACGCGTGCGAGCGCTCCGACGCACGATCTGCGGCACGTGACCGCGGCCACGAAAAGGATTTTGGTCAAGGTATGGCAAGAATGGTAAGCGAACGGTAATGTCCCTTTTCGAGATCGTGGCCGGGGAGGTCCACGATCCCGGGGCGGAACCACCGCCCCTCGACACTTCGCTGGGGAGGCGAGTCAGTGCACGTGGAGACCTTCATGTTGCTGGGGTGGGCATCGATACCGGTCGTGGCCTACGGGGTGAGCGCAGCGGCCCTGCGCCACTCGCGGCGGCACGCCGCGCAGCAGCCGCGCACCACCGATCCGTCCGCCCGGCTCGAGGAGCTGAGGCGGCGACCCGTCGAAGGGAGTGTGTCCCGGGGACGGATGGCCGAGGCGATCCGACTGGCCGATGGTCCGGTCGCCGCGTCCCTGACCCACCCGCGGGGTTGAGGTGGCCGGCCTGGCGCGTCTGACCACGGACGTCGGCGCTGGTCGGGCGGCCCTGCGGCCGCTGCAGATCCTCCTCGCGGTCAGCGACCTGCTCGTCATCATGTGGGCGACCTTCGGGGCCCAGGTGGTGCGTTTCGGTGTCGATGGTCGCCCGGACGTCGCGGCGAGCGCCGACAGCTTCTCGATCAGCTACACGTGGTTCAGCCTCGCGCTCGTCGCGCTCTGGTGGCTGGCGCTGCGCTTCCACGGTGCCTACGAGGTGCACATCCTCGGGCACGGGGCGGCCGAGTACCGCCTCGTCACGACGGCCTCGCTGCAGGTCTTCGCCCTCGTCGCGATGCTCGCCTTCGCCCTCCAGGTCCAGGTGGCGCGCGGCTACATCCTGCTCGCCCTGCCGGCAGGGATCATCGGGCTCTGGGTGTCCCGCAGGGTCTGGCGCACCTGGCTGGGGCACCGCCGGGTCCAGGGCGACCTCAGTCACGACGTCCTCGTCGTCGGTGACGTCGCGACGGTGCGTCATCTCGTCGACAGCTTCGCCAGCGTGCCCGAGGCCGGCTACCGCGTCATCGGCGTGTGCACCGGGTCGAGCGCTGACGAGGTCGCCGAGGTCCCGGTGCTCGGCACCGAGCGCGAGGGAGCGCGCGTCGCCATCGAGCTCGGGGTCGACGTCGTCGCCTGCGCCGATGCGCACGCCCTGGGCACCGGTGGCCTGCGGCGCCTCGGCTGGGCGCTCGAGGGCAGTGGCATCGAGCTCGTCGTCTCGCCGGGGCTCACCGAGATCGCCGGTCCGCGCGTGCTCACCCGCCCGGTCGCCGGTCTGCCGCTGCTGCACGTCGAGGCGCCGACCTTCTCCGGCCCGCGGCTGGTGCTCAAGTCGACGATCGACTGGATCGGTGCCCTGCTGCTGATGCTCCTCTTCTCGCCCCTGCTGCTCGTCGTCGCGGTCCTGGTCAAGCTGTCCGACGGCGGCCCGGTCTTCTTCCGGCAGGAGCGGGTCGGCCTGCACGGCGAGACCTTCCGGATGACGAAGTTCCGCTCGATGACGGTCGACGCCGAGCAGCGCCTCGAGGACGTGCGGCAGCGCACCGCCGCCGAGATCGACCGCGGAGTGCTCTTCAAGCGCCAGGACGACCCCCGGATCACGTCGATCGGCCGCTTCATCCGCCGCTACTCCATCGACGAGCTGCCGCAGCTCTTCGACGTGCTCGCCGGCAAGATGAGCCTCGTCGGCCCCCGCCCGCCGCTGCCCTCGGAGGTCGCCCGCTACGAGGGCGACGTCGGTCGCCGCCTGCTCGTCAAGCCGGGCATGACCGGCCTGTGGCAGATCAACGGCCGCAGCGACCTCACGTGGGAGGAGTCGGTGCGCTTCGACCTCTACTACGTGGAGAACTGGTCGGTGGCGCAGGACCTCATCATCCTGTGGCGCACCCTCCACGCGGTGCTCTCCAAGGACGGGGCCTACTGATGACGACGGACGTTCGACGCCGCTGGAGCGCGCCACTGCGGGCGCGCAACTACCGTGCGGCGTGGTCCACGCTGCTGACCAGCCGGACACCGGCCGACTCCCTTCGCCGCTACGTCACCGGCAGCGGTGACTATCCGTGGCGGGTCGGTCTGCGCACGCCCACCGGACCCGTGGAGCTGCTCGTGCCCCACCCGCACGACGTCCGGACCGTCAATGAGGTCTTCCACCGCCATGACTACGGGCACGGGAGCCCAGAGGTCGTCGTCGACGTCGGGGGCAACATCGGGGTGAGCGCCGCCTGGTTCCTCAGCCGGTCGCCGTCGACCCGGGTCCACGTGTGGGAGCCGGTGCCGCACAACCTCGAGACCCTGCGGGCAAATGTCGCGCCCTTCGGGGACCGGTGCGTGGTCCACGAGGCCGCACTCGCACCTACTGCCGGGGCGGCAACCTTCCTGATCGACCCGGTCGGCCGCTACAGCGGCTTGGCCGAGTACCAGCCGGGCTCCGACGGCAAGGTCGCCGTCGAGGTCGTCTGCGAGGGAGTGGCCGAGGCCTTGCGCGGGGTCCTCGAGTCGGAAGGGCGCATCGACCTCGTCAAGGTCGACACCGAGGGCAGCGAGGAGGCCATCGTCGCCGCGATCCCCGCCGACGTGCGCGCCCGCATCGGCGAGATCGCCTACGAGTACCCCGGAGGGGTCCGGCGCATCCGCCCGTGAGGCGTCAGACCGGGCGGACCAGACCGCGCTCGACGAGCTCCGCGACGAAGGCCTCGATGTCGTCGCGCACCTCCTCCTGCGGGTGCGAGGTGACGTGGGCGACCTCGCCGACGACGTCGGGTGCGCCCTCGGCGACGGCCAGCCAGATGAGTGCCGACATGTCCGGCAGCACCGAGATCGGTCCGGCAGGCACCGGCGCGACGTAGACCACCGGCAGCCCCCACACGTCGCGTGCCTCCGTCCAGGCGATGCCCGGGCTCACGACGTAGTCGACCCCGGCGATCACTGGGCACCTCCCCGTCGCCACATCTCGACCAGACCCCGGCGCGAGCGATCGACGAAGGCCACGGCGACCTCTCGGCGGGAGGGGCGGTGACCCAGCTGCTTGGCGAGATGGTCGGTGTTGACCAGAGGCGCACGGAGCAGGAGCTGGAGGCGCTGGCGCCGACTGGGCGCAGCAGCGATGCGGGCACGCCACTCACGCAGGCGGCCGTCGTGGGTGACAGCTCGCCAGAGCTCCTTTTCCGCAGAGGGCGGCAGCGCTTCGAGGTCGCCGGTTCCCGCGGCGAAGGCGATCTCGGCATGCAGCCGATCCACCTCGTCGAGGATCTCCCGCTGACGCGTCGCATCCACGCGGTGCCAGACGTGCTCGACGTCGGCCGCCACCTGACCCCCCTGGGGGTTGCGGCCCGCGTGCATGACGAGCACCGCCGCCTGGGCGGCGAGGGAGGGGACCGGGCACTCCACCGCGGCCAATGTGCGCGACCCGCGCTCGGCCCACAGCAGGTCGAAGGCCTCGTGCGCCGGCAGGCCGATGCCGGGGTAGTGGCGGTGCACGTCGAGATAGCCCCACTGCTCGTGCCACAGGGTCTGCGAGTGCTCGAAGGGGGAGCTCGTCGAGAAGCGTCCCTCGGCCCGGTAGCCGGCCGCGATGCAGGCCGCCACGAGCGCGTCGACGTGGTCGGGGCGCACGAGCACGTCGGCATCGGTGGCCAGCCGGTCGGGGTGGGTGAGTGCGGGGTCGAGTGCGTCGCCCTTGATGTGGAGCACGTCGAGGTCGTGCAGGTGGGCGACCCGTTGGACGGCGGCGTGACCGAAGAGCGTGCGGATGTCGATCGGGATCTGGGCCTGCCCTGCTTCGTCGTGGCCGGAGACACGGCCGATGACGTCAGCCATCTCGCTCACCCGGTCCGCCCACGTCGGCACGTCGGGATCGGCGCCGTGGGGGAAGGAGTCGATCGCCGGCAGCCAGCGAGCGACCTCAGCGGCGAAGTCCTCGGCAGGGACGACCCGGCAGCGCTCGCCAGCGGCCTCGCGGAACCCTGCGACCGGGGTGCTCACGACGGGTCGGCCGACGGCGCGGTACTCGTAGAGCTTGATCGGGTCGAGGCTGTCGGTGAATCCGTCCACGACGTGCGGCACGACGAGCACGTCGGCGTGCTGGAGGTAGGCGGGCACCACGCGGCGGTCCTTGGCGCCCAGGCGCACGACTCCGGCAGCGTCGAGTCGGTCGCCCTCGTCGCTGGTCAGGGCGTCGGGTCCGACGAGCACGAGGTCCCCGGTGCCCTCGAGGGCCTGGGCGGTGCTCTCGCAGAGGGCGACGTCGAGACGGTCGGAGTGGAGCGTGCCGAGGTAGAGCGCGACCGGGCCGTCGGGGAGGTCGTCGGGGCGGGCGGTCGGCCGGGTGGTCGCGGCGAGGTCGACGGCATTGGGCACGAGGGTGACCTCGCGCTGGGCGGACTTCGAGGCGACCAAACCCGTGGAGCAGACGACGACCTCGCGGGCGCCCTCCATGAGAGCGGCCTCCTGGGCGGCCAGCCGCACCGACGTCGCGGTGTCACGGTCGGCGAGCAGCCAGTCGTCGGTGATGTCGTAGAGGGTCGGCCACCCGGTCCGGTCCATGACGAGTGCGCCACGGGGGTCGTTGACCCAGAGCGTGGGCGCGGGCATGCCGAGCTGTCGTGCCGTGTCGGCGACCTGACGTGCCCACCGGTCGTCCTGCCCGGGGTGACGCGGCGGGGGAGCAGCTTGGTCGGCTCGAGGAGCCAGAGCGCGTCGGGATCGACGCCGGGCAGGTGCGGGCCACGACGCAGGCCGCGACCCGGTGCCGGGCGGCCACCGAGACGAGCCGTGTGCAGCGGGTCCCGACCGGGCTCGACGAAGAGGACACGCAGGTCGGGGTCCTGCCGCAGGAGGCCGTGGACCAGGTGTTGGTTGCGCCGCCACACCCGGTCCCACGGCTCGAGGGAGATGACGACGAGGTGACGACCCTGGTGGTCGGACCGAGGCGCGGCCCGGGAGCGGGTCGCGAGTGCGTGGCGGTAGACGTCGTCGGTGGCCCTCACCTGGGCGGCGATCGAAAAGCTCTCCCGCTGCCTCGCTCGAAGCGAGCCGCCGTATGCATCACGAAGCTCGGGATCCTCGGCAAGTCTGGCCAGGAGCTGTCCGGCCGCTCGGGCATCTCCTGGCGCGAAGAGCGCGGCGCCGTCCGCCCCGCCGACGCTCTCGAGATGACCACCAGCCGCGCTCGCCACGACAGGCAGTCCGCTGGCCATCGCCTCGAGCACCGAGAGACCCATCGGCTCCGCCGTGGCGGTCGCGCAGAAGAGGCTCGCGCGGGACATGAGATCTTGCAGGTCCGAGCGGTAACCGAGGACGTCGACCGAGCTTCGGATCCCGAGGTCCGTGGCCAGAGCGGTGAGCTCGTCCCGGTTGGCGCCGTCGCCCGCCAGCGCGAGCCGCCAGCCGCGGCCGGCAAGACCCGACGCTGCGAAGGCCCGGACGGCGACGTCAGTCGCCTTCTCTCGTTGCAGCCTCTGGGCGACGAGCACGAAGGGCTCCCGGCCGCTGGCGTCTAGCGGGTTGTGGCGGTCGGGGATGCCGGGCAGGACCACCGTCGTGTCGCCCCCGACGCTGTGGGCCACGAACTCGCTGACAGCGATCTCGGCGGCGAGCTTGCCCTCGGCGCGCTCGGCCACCCACCTGTGGCTCGGCGTGGCTCCCCGGTGGGCGGCGAAGTGGCGGGTGCTGACGATCGGGGTGCCAGCGAGGGCGGGGCAGGTGAGAGCGACCATGTCTGCGTCGGTCATGTGCGTGGCCACGACGTCCGCCTCACGGCCGGCGGCGCCCAAGAGATGCCTCGCGGCAGTACGTCGGTCGGGGGCTGGCCGCAGGTTGACCCTCGGTCGGTCGATCTCCGCCCGCATGCGCTCCTGACGTCCACCGAGCACCGTGACCTCGTGGCCCGCGTCGTGCTGGGCGGCGGCCAGCGTCGCCACATGGCGCTCCACGCCGGCGAAGTTGTCCGTGCAGACGACGTGCGTGATCTTCATCGAGGCGCGGCCCCCGACACGCCGACACGCGGGCCGACGTCTGGAAGCGTCGCGGACGGCTCGTCCTGCGTGTGCGTCCCGTCCTCGTCCCGCCCACGAACTCCGAGGCAGATGCCCACGATGACGAAGGGGATGGACGTCTGGGCAGCCACCCAGAAGATGTCGAGCTGGCCCTGGATGAGACGTGAGAGCAGGACGAGGAAGGCGAGCATCCCGTAGGCAGGGGGCATCCGCCACAGGACCCGCAGTGCTCCCACCATGAGCACCAAGAAGCCGACGAGACCGACGAGCCCTGCCGAGGTGAGCATCTCGAGCTCGGCGTTGGGCGGCTGGATCCCGCCCTGGAAGCGATCCGTGTACCACCAGCGGAGCCCGACGCCGAGGATCGGGTGGCTCTGCCAGATGTCGATCGACTGCTGGTACCAGTCCAGACGTGAGAAGTACGAGTTGTGCTGGTTGTCGCTCGCTGCCTGGTCGCGGACGAGGGTCAGGACGATGGCCAGGGCCGGGACGACCCCGAGGATGATGAGTTGCGAACGGCGCCGGTCGGAGCGGGTGCGCAGTACAAGGACGACGAGGGTGATAGCGAGCGCGACGATCGCCTGACGCGACTGGGTGAATCCGATGCCGATGACGAGCCAGCTGAAGGCGAGCACCGCTGGTCCTGGCCGCATGCGCATCCATTCCGGACGCACGTAAAGGGTGAGGGCCATGATCGCCATGACGGTGCCCAGGAAGTTCTTGTGCATCCGGAAGGGCAGGTAGACCGGCTCGAAGTTGCCAGCGAGCACCTGCATGGCCCCGGCGACGATGACCCAGGTTGCGAGGACGAGGGCGGCGAGGACCATGAGCTTGATGCCGAGCGCGGCGTATCCCTCGCGGCCGACGACCCAGCCGACGAGCAGCCCGCCGGCGACGAGCACCCCGGCGTGGACCCACTCGACCACGTTGGCTGCGTAGGGGTTGGCGACCACGGTGAAGAGGGTCGCCACCTGGTAGATGACGACGAGCCACAGGAGGTTGCGCAGCTCGGGAGCGAAGGGGCGTCGAGCGAAGACCGCCGCAGCCAGGGTGCCGATACCCAGTGCCAGATCCGAGATCGACAGGTCCGTCCCGCCGAAGGCGGCACGCTGGGCGACGAAGAGCAGGGGGAGGGTGAGCAGCGGGATCGTGGCGGTCTGCAGGGCCGAGACCCCGAGGACGAGCACAGCGAACGCCACGACGAGTGCCAGTGCCGGGCGACCGGGGGCGCCCCACCCGATGCCCGCGGCGAAGAGGAGGGCGACGAGCATCCCGGCGGCGGAGCGGCCGTGGGCGAGGAGGCTCACCGGGCACCTGTCGGACGGCTGTCGAGGCGACGGTGTGCCGCCTCAAGGCGAAGGGGGCCGCGCACGTAGCGCACGAGCCGCGCCTTGGCGTCGTGGCCCCGCTGGCCACGCAGCACGAGCCAGCGGATGGCCGAGCCGACGATGACCGCCGCGCGCGTGACCGCCCAGCCGGACGCACCGAAGTGCTTGCGGTGGTAGCGCTCCTGCGAGGCGTGGAAGTAGGTCTCGCGCAGCGTCGAGTCGGAGCTCGTGGCGCCGCCGAGGTGCTGGGCGGTGACGGTGGGCACGAGCGCGTGGCGCCACCCGAGGTCGGCGGCACGTCTCGCCCAGTCGGTCTCCTCGGCGTAGAGGAAGAAGGACTCATCGAGGCCACCGACCTGCTCCAGTGCCTCGGCCCGCAGGAGCAGGACGGACCCGATGACGAAGTCCTCGGCCCGCCGGAGCCGGCCCAGGCCGACGGCCTCGACGACCGCGCCCCACGGGGTCGGGAAGGGCCAAGCGACGCGGCCGGGGCGACCCTCGCCGTCGACCTGTCGCGGGCCGACACTGGCCAGCCGCGGGTCGGCGCGAAGGGCGGTGTGCAGCTCGCGGATGCCGGTCTCGCCGATCACCGCGTCGGGGTTGAGCAGGAGCACGTCGGCCCCGGGCGCGGCACGGTCAGCGAGGGCGTGGTTGACGCCGGCTGCGAAGCCACCGTTGCGGCCCGGGTCGAGGTAGCGCACGCCGAGGTCCTCGCAGACCGCGCGCACCTCGGGGTCGGAGGAGTTGTCAACGACCGTGACGGGCAGGTGCGCGATCTGGGTGAGGCTCTCGCGCACCAGATCGGGCCGGTGGTAGGCGACGACGACGACCTCCGGGGGGCCGGTGGGCGCGTCAGGACCGCGCGCCGCCATCTCCTCGTACAGCTCCACGTAGTCCCCGCCGATCACGTCCCAGTCGAACTCGCGCGCACGCGCGATCCCCTCCGAGCGCATTGTGGCCGACAGGTCGGGGTCGGTGCCAGCACGTCCGAGCGCCTCGGCCAGGGCGGCCGGGTCGCCGGGCGGGACGGAGCAGGCCGGCGCCGCGCACCACGTCGGGCAGGGCGCCGCTGTCGGTGGCGACGACCGGCGTGCCGCAGGCCATCGCCTCGACGACCACCCGGCCGAACTGCTCGATCCAGCCCGGGGTCGTCAGCGAGGGCACCGCGAGGACGTCGAGCCCGCGGTAGAAGTCGGGCAGCGCCGCCTTGTCGACCGGGCCGAGCAGCTCGACGCGGCCGGCGAGGTCGGGGGCCTCCGCCCGTCGACGCAGCTCCTCCTCCTGCGGGCCTGCGCCCGCGATCGCCACGTGCAGCCGTGGGTCGGCGGCGGCCGCCTCGAGCAGCACGTCGACGCCCTTGTGGGGCGCGAGCCGCCCGGCGTAGCCGACCCGGACGGTTCCGGTGGGCGAAGGGGGTCGCACCGGTCCGGGGGAGAAGGCCTCGGGGTCGATGCCCAGGCCGATGACGAGGGCACGACCGCCGAGTCCCTTGCGGGTGACGATCTCGGCCGCCTGCGAGTTGCAGGCGCTCACCGCGGCGGCGTGGCGCAGTGACCATCGCTCCAGCCAGCGGAAGGGGATCGGGTAGCGCTTGTCGATGTTCTGCGCCGAGTAGAGGCAGTAGGGCGCGCGGACCGCCTCAGGGTCCGCAGCAGCAGCACCTCGGCCGTGGCGAGGGCGAAGGGCTCCTCGTGCAGGTCGAGCACGTCCCAGTCCTGCCCGAGCAGCCGCCACAGGGGGAGGGGGTCGTAGACGAAGAGGGCGGGGTGACGACCCAGGGTGCGCACACCGACGACGTCCTCGCCAGGACGGGGCTCGAGGGGGACGTCGCGCCCCCTTCGTCCCAGACTTGCGCCGTGACCGACGTGACCTCGTGGCCGAGGCGGCGCGCGACCCGCTCGCGCTCGCGCCAGGCATCCACGACACCGCTGTGGGAGATCCGCAGGACGCGCACCTTATACACTCCTCGCAGCGGGTGGGGGACGTCACATCGGACCTTACCTTCGGCGCACCGAGGGGGTACGTCGTCCGCCGGCGGGTCAGGAGTCGACAGTGCAGTTCAGCGAGTTGTTGGGCGTCATCAGGCAGCGGTGGCGGCTCATCGTCGCGTGCGTCGTGCTCGCCGTGGCCGCGGCGGTTGCCGTGACCCTCACGACCACCCCCGTCTACGAGGCACGGGCGCGGATCTACATGAGCGCCGAGCGCACGAGCGGGAGCTCCAACGGCAGTGTCTTCGTCCTCACCTCCGAGGACCTCGACACCTATGTCTCGATCCTCGACACCCCGGCGGTCCTCGGCCCGTTGCGCAAGGAGCTCGGCCTCGAGCCCGGCCACCCGATCCAGGTGAGCGCCCAGACCTCCGGCTCGACGTCGATCCTCAACATCACCGCGCGCGCCTCCGACGGGGAGGAGGCTGCGGACGTGGCCAACGAGGTCGGCCCGCAGCTCGGCAAGGTCGCCGGCGAGTTCTCCACCCTGCTGAAGTCGTCGGGGCAGAAGGTCGTCTCGACGCCGATCCAGCCGGCGACCGCGCCCTCGCGGCCGGTCTCACCCGACCCCGTGCGCAACATCGGCCTCGGCCTGCTCGCCGGGCTCGTCCTCGGCCTGGGGCTCGCCTTCATCCGCCACGCCCTCGACACCAAGGTCCGTGGGGAGGAGGACATCCGGGCGCACTCGGACGCGCCGATGCTCGCGGGGCTGCCCCTCGAGAGCCGCGGGACCAAGCGGGGCCTGATCAGCGTCGAGGACGACCCCCACGGTCGGCATGCCGAGGCGGTGCGCCGCCTGCGGACCAACCTGATGTTCGTCGACGTCACGACCGGCCGACACTCCTTCGTCGTCACCTCGGCGGTGCCCGGCGAGGGCAAGACGACGACGGCGGTCAACCTCGCGCTCGCGATGGCCGACTCCGGCCGCCGCACTCTGCTCGTCGACGCCGACCTGCGCAACCCGTCGGTCGCCAAGACCCTCGGCATGGAGGGCAGCGTCGGCCTGACGACGGTGCTCCTCGGCGACGCCGACGTCCACGACGTCATCCAGACGTGGGGCAGCGCGGGCATGGACGTGCTGCCCGCAGGTCAGATCCCGCCCAACCCGAGCGAGCTGCTCGGCTCCGCGCCCATGGAGGCGCTGATCACGCGCCTGGTGCAGGAGTACGACTTCGTGCTCATCGACTCGCCGCCGGTCGTGCCGGTCATCGACGCGGTCGTCATCGAGCGCCTCACCGGTGGCCTGCTCATGGTCGTCGGTGTCGACCGGACGAAGAAGAAGGACCTCACCGCCGCGCTCAAGCAGCTCAACACCGTCGGTGCCCACGTGTCAGGCTTCGCGCGCAACTTCGTCGTGAGCAAGAGCAGCGACTACCGCTACGGCTACCACTCCTACGAGGAGCAGGTCACCAAGGACCGGCGCAGCGCCCGGCGCGAGCAGGCGAAGTCCCGTACGAAGTCGCGGCAGCGGGCCGGCTCCCGTTCCTGACGGACCTGGGCGCTGGTCACCGCGCCGCAGGACGACGAAGGGCGTCACCCGAGAGATCTCGGGTGACGCCCTTCGTGCGTGGCGTCAGTCGATCACGGTGCGGTGGTCGACGTGGGGGCCGGCTCCGCAGCGGGCGCCGACGAGGTCGACGTCGGGGCCGGTGCGGACGTGGTGGCCGCCGAGCTCGAGGACGTGCTCGAGGAGGAGGTGCTCGAGGAGGAAGTGCGCGCGGCGGAGGTCGTCGAGGTGGTGGTCGTGGTGACCGTCGGCGGTTGGCACTTGTCGCACGGCGGAGTGCCCGAGATGCTGACCGAAGCCGTCAGCGGGTCGTTCTTGTGGTCGGTGTCGCCAGCCGGGTTCGCGGTGTGGCCCCACTGGAACTTGACGTGCAGCGTGAAGACCCGGTCCGAGCTGTCGGCCTCGCCGTTGACCCCGAGAAGGAAGACCACGGTGCCGCCCGCGGGAACCGGGATGTGCGTGCCCGGCGGGTAGTACGTGCCGCCGATGCGCCCGCCCGCGTAGGTGAGCGGGATGGCGTCCGGGCCGGTGGTCGTGATCTCGGGGCCGTAGTTGGGGTAGGCCCCGCCCGTGTAGAGCCAGATGGCCTTGGCGCTGGTGTTGGTGATCGTGAAGGTGAAGACGTAGCCCTTGTTGATGCCGTACTGCGTCTGGCCGGAGTTGCAGCTGTTGCCGGGCTGCTTGCAGGCGGGTCCAGGGACGATGGTCGGCTTGCCACCCGAGGCGGCGTAGGCAGGCGCTGCGACACCGCCGAGGATCACCGGCGCGGTCCAGGCGGCCCCCTTGGCCACCGTCCTGCGCGAGATAGACTTGCTCGTTGCCTCGGTCATGGACGTTTCCCCTCAGTGTGATGTGCCGAGGTATGACCTCCCCCGCACGTTGACCAAAACCTTACTGACCCACGTGTGATATTGGCAATATGCTGACGGTCGGCATCCAGGGACCGATACGGCAGGGGGATCGCGTCGTGGCCGAGGGGATCGGGGGCCGCCCGGGCAGGCTCGCCGTGGCGTGCGTCGTCGGCCTGGTCATCGTCTACGTGACGGCCGTGCTCACCGTGCCCGGCCAGTGGCTGGACGACGAGGTCTTCGGGCTGGCGCAGGACCTCCCCTTCGCCCCGTTGCGGCCGGTCCTGCCGACACTCGGCCGGCGGGTCGTGCCTGTCGTGGGTGTGGCCGCCGTCGTGGGTGTCGCGGTGTGGGCTCTGGTCGCCCGTCGGTGGACCGAGGTCGGCCGAGCCGCCGTCGTGGTCGTCCTGGGCGTCGCCGTCGCCCGCGGCCTGCGGGTCGTGCTGCCGCGACCGGACCACGGCTACTCCTACGACGCCAACACGCTCCCTTCGACCCATGTGGCCCTCGTGGCCGCCTGTGTGGCGGCCGTGCTCATCATGTGGCCGACCCGTCGCCCCTCATGGCTGGTGCTGGTGGGTATCGCGCTCGTGTGGGTTGCCTGCGTCGGCAGCGTCTTCGGGTACGCGCACCGGCCGAGCGATGTCGTGGCGTCGGTCCTGCTCGTCGGAGCCGTCGCGGGCACGGCGCTGGCCGTCCCAGGTGGGAGGTGCCCGAAGGCACTCCCGTCTCCACCAGGCCGGAAGGGGCCAGGCGGATACGCTGACCCGGAACGTCGGCGGCGCTCTGCCGCACACGGGGGAGCCACGGACAAGGAGACGCAGTGACTGCAGGACTGGTGGAGGCGATGGTGCCCAAGCGGGTCATGGTGACCGGAGGGGCCGGCTTCATCGGCTCGCACATCACCGAGCGGCTCCTCGGCCAGGGGCACGAGGTGCTCGTCGTCGACAACTACTACTCGAGCACCCGGCGCAACCTCACGCACCTGCTCGACCACCCGAACCTCGAGGTCATGCGCCACGACGTGACCTTCCCCCTCTACGTCGAGGTCGACGAGATCTACCACCTCGCCTGCCCGGCGAGCCCGATCTTCTACCAGCGCGACCCGGTCCAGACGACGAAGACGAGCGTGCACGGCTCGATCAACATGCTCGGTCTGGCCAAGCGGACCAAGGCGAAGATCCTGCTGTCGTCGACCTCGGAGGTCTACGGCGACCCGCAGGTGCACCCGCAGACCGAGGACTACTGGGGCAATGTCAACCCCATCGGCATCCGCTCCTGCTACGACGAGGGCAAGCGCTGCGCGGAGACGCTCTTCTTCGACTACCGCCGCCAGCACGACCTCGCGATCAAGGTCGCGCGCATCTTCAACACCTATGGCCCGCGCATGCAGCCGGACGACGGCCGGGTGGTCTCCAACTTCATCGTCCAGGCCCTCGCCGGGGAGCCGCTGACCATCTACGGCGACGGCAGCCAGACCCGCTCCTTCTGCTTCGTCGACGATCTCGTCGACGGGCTCATGGCGCTCATGGCGACGCCGCACGAGGTCACCGGGCCGATCAACATCGGCAACCCCGTCGAGTTCACGATGATCGAGCTCGCGGAGCTCGTCCTCGAGCTCACCGGCAGCAGCTCGCAGATCGCGCACCGGCCCCTGCCCCAGGACGACCCGACTCGTCGTCGTCCCGACATCTCGCGTGCACGGGAGACCCTGGGATGGGAGCCCAAGGCTCAGCTGCGCGCTGGCCTCGAGCAGACGATCGCCTACTTCACCGACCTGTCCGGGACGTGACCGAGGGCGTCGAGCAGGCCGAGCCGGGACGACGTCGGGTCAGCGAAGGGCTCATCAGCGGGACGGCGTGGACGGTGCTCCACGTCCTCGTGTCCGTGCCCATCGCCTTCCTCGTCAATGTCGTCGTCGCCCGGCGGCTGGGAGTCGTCGACTACGGCCAGCTCGCCGTCCTCACCATGGTGCTCAGCCTGGCGACCGCGGCCGCCTCGATGGGCGTCGGTGCAGCGCTCGTGCAGTTCGTCACGAAGGCCTCCGAAGCAGGCCGCCGGGCCGAGGTCGAGCGGACGATCTCGGGCGCCCAGGGATACAACGTGTTCGTCGCGGCGCCACTCGTCGCCCTGGCCGTCGCCCTCTTCGTCGACGTCCCCTGGCCGCTGCTCGCCCTCGCTGTCGTCTTCGGGGTCTTCGCCCCGGCAGCCTTCCAGGCCGGCCCGATCCTGCTGTCGACCGAGCACCGGTCGGACCGCGCGGCCCAGCTCGCCATGGTGAGCAACCTCGGCATCCAGACCGCCGTCGTGGTCACCGTGCTCCTCCACCCGGTCGCGACGTCGGTGTGGGTGGCCCGCATCGTCGTCACGGGAGTGCTCATGGTGCTGCCCTTCCTCGCGCTGCCCGGACGGCTGCGTCGCCCGGCCCTCCGGCCGACGTCCCCCTGGGGTCTGCCCAGGGCCTTCTGGGCCTTCGCGATCCCCACCGGGTTGGCGACACTCGTGAGTCAGCTCGTCACCGACCGCGTGCAGGTCTTTTTCCTGCAGTGGCTCGGCGACCCGGTGGCCGTCGGCCTCTTCGCGCTGGGCTTCGGCCTCGCCGCGCAGGTGCTGACGCCGGTGCAGGCTGCAGTGGGCCCCCTCCTGCCGGCCTTTGCCGCACTGCAGGAGCGAGGAGCCGAGGCCGCCAGGGAGGGCCTGTTGCGGGTGACCCGGGTGTCTGCCGTGACGACCGGCGGAGTGCTGGTGCTGGCGGTGCCCGTCCTGGCCGGGCTGGTCCCGTCGATCTATGGCGCGCAGTTCTCCCCCAGCGGCGACTACTTCCTCGTGATGACCTGCGCCGCTTCAGTGGTCGTCGTGGGGTCCGGTGCCTTCGCTTCGCTCATGTCACGACTGCGCGGCCGCACCTATCTGTGGGTCAACCTCGCGTCGCTGGTCGTCATGGCGGGGGTCGCGTTCGCCCTCATCCCGCCGGCAGGTGCGTGGGGGGCCGTGGCGTCGATGGTGTGCGGGACGGTCGTGCGAGCGTCGTTGATGACCTGCATCGAGATGCGCCATCACCGGATCCGGGTGCGTCGCATGGTCGCTGCCCAGGCGCCCGTGCTGGTCGCCATCGCCCTGGCCCTCCTCGCGTGGTTCGGGCTCGGTCAGGTGGTTGATGCAAGTCCCGCCGCTCGTGGGGCGCTGGGGGCCGCAGCGGCCGTCGTGGCCTATGTCGTCGTGCTGCGCACGGCGGGTGTGGGTCTGCTGGCGGCGGACCGGGACGCCCTCGTGGGCCTCGTGCCGGCCCGGGCTCGTCGCCGGTGTTCCGCAGCGTTGGGTCTCATCACTGCACGCGAGGGATGACGCCCCGCGGCACTAGCCGCCCGTGACGCGTCGCGTCGCCCGCACCGCGCGCCCGGCGCAGAGCCCCTGCCCCCATCGCCGAAGCTGCCACGGGTCCGACCAGGCGCGCGCTGCCTCGGCCTCCGCGGCGTCGGTCGCCTCCCACGCCCCGCGGAGGAGCTCGGCGAGCACTTCTGGCGGGTTGTTGGCGAGGATGCGCTGGCGGGTGATGGCGAGGTCGTCGGCGTAGGGCCGGGTCCGCGAGCGTGAGCCGGGGCGCACCCGGTAGTGGAGTACGGCTGACGGCATGGGTGCAGCAACCCCACCAGTGCGGCCGAGGAGGCGGACCCACCACTCGTGGTCCTCCATACCCACGCGCATCTCCTCGTCCCAGCCGCCCACTGCCGCCCAGTCGTCGCGGTGGAAGGCCGAGCAGACGGGGATGGCCGACCGCTGCGCGAAGTCCGTCACCGTCAGTTCGCCCCGTGTGGGCCACGCCGTCGACGTGTCACTGCCGAAGGGCTCCATCCTCGGGTAGGCCACCCGTGCACGGTGCTCCTGACCGAGGACTGTCACGGCCTGCGCGACGAAGTCGGGCGAGAGCCGATCGTCGGCATCGAGACAGATGACGACGTCTCCGGAGCCGGCCGCCGTGCCGGCATTGCGTGCGGCGGCCGGCCCGGCATTGTCCTGTCGCACGAGGGTGACGGACGTGAGCGCGTCCAGTGCAGCATGTGTCTCCGGCCGGCTGGACCCGTCGTCGACGACGACGACCTCCACGCGCGGATGGGTCTGCGCGAGCGCCGATGCCACGGCCTCACGTAGGTGCTCGGGGTCGTCGTCGTAGGTCGGGATGACGATCGTGACCAACGTTTGGGGGACCCGCGTGGCCGCGGTGGGTGCTTCAGCCACGTGTGTCACCGCCCGATGTGCGTGGCGCGCGGCGTTCGAGCACACGCTCGTAGGCGGCAAGCGTGTGGCGGGCCGTCTCTGCCCAGGTGTAGCGGTCGGCGATCCGAGCGCGCAGACCGACCGAAGGGAGGTCCGCCAGGGCCTGGGCGACAGCCCGCCGGATGGACTCGGGGTCCGCCGGGTCGCAGTAGCGCGCGTCGTCGCCGAAGTACTCACGGGCGTGGCCACGGTCGGTCGTGACGACCGTGCAGCCCGAGGCAGCCGCCTCGAGCGAGACGAGACCGGTGGTCTCGTACCAGGTGGCCAGGACGTGAGTGCGGTGGCGCGCGTACAGGGCCGGGAGCTCGGCGTGGTCGACTCCCGGAAGCAGCGTGACATTGCCCGCCTCCGCAGCGGCCCGTCGACACTCCTCGAGGTAACCGGGGTGGTGGGGGTGCGGCGGACCGACGACCGTCAGCGCGATGCCGGGGACACCAGCGAGGGCCCTGATCGTGCCGAGCTGGTTCTTGTGCGGCTCGATCCGCCCCACGCACAGGACCGAGCCGTCCGGGCGCGGCCGGCCGACACCGGGAGCGAAGAGCTCGACGTCGATCGCGTTGGGGACGACGACGCACTCGGTGAGGACTCCCAGGTCCTCACGGACGTGACGGGCCTCCCCTTTGGCATTGGGCAGGAGCATCTCGGCCATGGACCACGCGCGGAGGCGGTCGAGGTCGTCGGCGGACTCTTGCATGGAGAGGCGGGTCAGGTCCTCGCGACCGCGCAGGCTCGCGCCGAGGTAGCGCAGTCCCCGCCGGCCTCGTCCGAGGGCGTCACGCGCAGTCACGCGCTCGGCGCCGTGCGAGCTCGTGTACGACAGGCCCACGTAGATCGTCGAGATCACGACCGGGATGCCCCGGCCGCGCATCGCGGCGACCTCGTGCGGGCCGAGCTGGAAGCCGTGGACGACGTCCCAGGTCCCCTCGGGTTCGTCCGGCCCCAGGTGCTCCTGAATGTCGACCCCGAGGTCGCGGAGGGCGGCCGCGGTCCGCTCCATCTGGACCCGGTGGCCGCCGGGGATCTCGGCGCCCCGGTTGAGCCACATGAGGACCTTCATGCCTGCACCCGCGGGTAGAGGCCGAGGTAGCGGTCGGCGATCTGCGTCCACCGCAGGGACTCCGCGTGGGCTCGTGCCGTCGCCGGGTCGACCGGGTCGCGGTGCGCGGCGAGCATCGCCTGTGCGAGGGCGTGGGTGTCGGTGGGATCGGCACCGAATCCCAGTCGACCCGTGGCGTCCGCGAGGCCGCCGTTGGTGCTCCACACGACGCCGCGGCCAGCGGCCATGGCCTCGACGGCGACGATGCCGAAGGGCTCGAGCCGGCTGGGGACGACCGCGACCCGGGCACTCGACAGCAGCGCCTGCACGCCGTCGCGGTCGAGTGGGCCGAGCAGCTCGACACCGGGACCGGCGAGCGTGCGCAGTCGTTCGTGCTCGGGGCCGTCGCCGCCGATGAGCAGGGTGGCGTCGGGCAGCTGCTCACGGACGATCGCGAAGGCCTCGACGAGCAGGTCGAGACCCTTTTGCGGGACGTGCCGGCCCCAGGCCGCGAAGATCGGGGCGTCGGGGAGCGGGGTGACACTCCACTGGCCGGGGTCGACGCCGTTGGGCACGACGGTGCACCCGGCGAAGCGGCTCGCGACGGTTGCGGCGTCGTCACCCGCGCGGCGCGAGCACGCAGTGAGCACGGCGGCGCGGCGACTGCCCAACCGCAGCACCTGCCTGATCTGTGCGCTGCGCTGGTAGATGCGGCCGGCGTCCATGGTCACCTCGCCCTGCGTGGTGAGCACCAGAGGGATCCGTCTCAGGGCGGTCCACAGGGAGAGAGCGAGCACCTGGTTGGCGGCGCACTGGACATGGACGACGTCGGGTCGTGGCCCCAGCCCGTCGAGTTGTCGGAGCTGCCGCAGCAGGGCGAAGGGGAAGACCGCCAGACGTCGCGGGTCCGACCCGGGCAGGTCGAAGCCGACGCGTCGCACCGGCACACCTTCGACGACGTCGGTCGCCGGCAGGTCCGCGGGGTGGCGGTGCACGATCACCGTGACGTCGTGCCCGCGGGCGATGTACTCGCGGGCCAGCTGGAGGGTGAGCTCCTCCACGCCGCCGCGTGAGGGGTGGAAGGCACTGGGCGCCAACCAGATCCGCCGGGGGCGCTCGTGGCTGGTCATCCGACGACCTTGCGATAGACGTCGAGGTGCGCCCGGGCCGCGGTGTCCCAGGCGAAGGTCGAGGCCCGCGCGAGGCCGCGGCGCACGAGGCCTTCGAGGTCGACCTCGCGGCGCCCGACGGCGACGAGAGCCTCGGCGATGGAGGCCCCGTCGGGCTCGGTCATCAGGGCATTGCCGTCGGCGACCTCGGGGGTCGCGCCTCGGTCGACGGCGACGACCGGGGTGCCGACGGCCATCCCCTCGAGGGTCGGCAGGCCGAAGCCCTCGTAGATGCTCGGCACGACGACGGCCTCGGCGGCGGCCATGACCCGACCGACCCGGTCGAGGTCGACCTTGCCGGCGAGCACGACGCGCGGCAGGTGGCCGAAGAGCTCCTCGCGGCGGCCGTGGGGTGGGCCGAGGAGCACGAGCTCGTGGTCGGGCAGCTGCGGTGCGGCCTTGGTCCAGGCGTCGGCCAGACCTTCGAGGTTCTTGCGGCGGGTGACACCCGCGGCGTGGACGAAGAAGGGGCGCGTGATCCCGAGGTCCTGCAGGTCCTGCGTCGGCAGCGGCTGCGGCTGGCGGAAGCTCGGACGCACGCCGTAGGGGATGACCGTCACCCGGCGGGCGTCGAGGAGCTCGGTCACCTCGCTGGCGGCGAACTCCGACGGGCAGATCACCTGCACGTCGTCATGCAGGGGCCTCATGCACCAGGGCGGCAGGCTCCCTTCGTCCGGGAAGCGTGCCGGCGGCAGGTCGTGCATCGTGAGCACGTGGGGGCGTCGTGGGCCGGGGACCCGCAGGTCGAAGCGGTGGACGAGGTCGTGGCGCAGCGCCAGGGCAGAACCGACGAGGGCGGCACCGGCGCGGTGGTTCAGGACGCGGTGTGGCACCCGGACCGTCGCCTCGCTGCGACCTCCGCCCACACTCGACGAGCGGAAGTCCCACCCGGGCTCGTCGAGGTCGAGGATCGCCTGCTGGATGCTCGTCTCGTAGGTCTGCTGGCCCATCGGGACGGCCGTGTGGAGCGTCACCCAGTGCGCTCGATGTGCCTTGTTCCCCATGGCCTTGCCGCCCGTCCCCGCCATGCCGGTCACCCTAGTGCCTTGGGGGTGCGCGGCCGCTGGCGCGCTCCTCATCCAGCTGGGCCGAGTCGGGCGGGGCGGACAGTCGCTGACGGACCCAAGCGGTCCTTGAGCCGGAGGAAGGGCGACTCGAGCCAGCGGAAGGATGCCTCCGTCACCGCGATGCTCAGCACGATTCCGAGGACCATCCGGGCCCACTCCGGACCGACGTCCACCTGGTGGCGCAGGATCTGCAGGATCGGGAAGTGGTAGAGGTACAGGCCGTAGGAGCGGGTGCCGGCCCACCGGATCACCCGCCCGGAGAGCAGCGCGGCAGCGGGTGACGAGGGCGCCAGGACGATGCCACCCAGGACGAGGAGCGCGAGCAGGCCTGCCGCGCTGGTGGGTCCGGTGAGCCATCCTTCGGGCAGCTGCCAGGGCGCGCACAAGACGGCAAGGAGGGCGACGAGGGCGCCGGTCGCGGGCCAGTGCAGGAGGTGGCCGTGCTCCTGGACGGCCCGTCGCCGTGTCATGGCGGCGAGCAGCGACCCCCAGATGATGGGGAAGCCTCGCAGGTAGGTGCCGCGGACGTCAGCGATCGGATCGGGCCAGGGCGTGAGGACGATCGCGACGATCGCGAGGGCGACGAGCGCGGTCATGATGCGGGTCCAGCGCCGGCCGGCGCAGAGCCCGACGAGCAGGACCGGCCACACGGCGTAGAAGTGCTCCTCGATGGCCAGGGTCCAGGTGTGATCGAGCAACGGTGCCGGTCGGCCGGTGTACATCCACCAGTTCGCGACGTAGACGAAGGCGGCGAGCGCACCTCGACCGAACTCGCCGGCTCGGCCAGCGGCGAGGCCGATGAGGAAGACGGCCAGGCAGGCGGCAGCGAGCGCTGGGAGCAGTCGCAGCGCGCGGCGGACGTAGAAGCGTCGAAAGCGGACCCGGCCGTCCGGTCGATCTCACCCAGCAGGATCGAGGTGATGAGGAAGCCGGAGAGTGCGAAGAAGACGTCGACACCGACATAGCCGTTGTCCGCGAAGCCCAGCTGGGCGTGGAAGAACAGGACGGCCACTGCCGCGATGCCGCGCAGCCCGTCCAACCCCGGCCACCTCGGCCCACCCGCGGTCATGGGTGAAAGGTAACGGTCGGACGACGGTGGAACGACTGTCCGAGCCGGTCAATAGACTCCGCCGCATGGGGGAGCAGCACAGACCGGTCCGCGTCGCGATCCTCGACCACACCGCACAGCTCGGTGGGGTCGAGCTGGCGCTCGTGCGCCTCATGGACACGCTCGCCACGCGCGACGACGTCGATGTGCGCGTCCTGCTCTTCGCCGACGGCCCGCTCGTCGGCCGCCTGCGGGAGCGGGGGCACGCGGTCGAGGTGCTGCCCCTTGACGAAGGCATCGGCACGACGACCCGTGAGCAGGCGGCGGGGCTGCGCACCGCAGCACGGTCCGCGGTGGGGGCCGCCCCTTCGTCCGGAGGTTGGCCGCACGGCTGCGCGAGCTCGACGTCGACGTCGTCCACACGACGACCCTCAAGGCCGACCTGCTCGGGGTGCCTGCCGCACGCCTGGCCCGCCGCCCGCTCATCTGGCACATCCGTGACCGCATCGCCCCCGACTACCTGCCCGGGCCGCTCGTGCGCCTCATGCGCCAGGTCGCCACGTGGGGTCCGCAGCGAGTCATCGCCAACTCCCGCGCCACGGCCGCGACGCTGCCGGGCGTCGACGTCACCGTCGCCCACCCCGGGCTCGTGCCCGCGCAGATCGGGGTCACCGCCGCGCCCGCTGCCGACGCGGCCGGTCGTCGGCCTCCTCGGCCGGATCAGCCCCACGAAGGGCCAGCTCGAGCTCGTCCGCGCCGCCGCGCAGGTCGTGCGCCGCCACCCGGAGGCGACCTTCCGCATCATCGGCTCGCCGATGTTCGGCCACGAGGAGCACGAAGGGGAGGTCCGTCGCGAGATCGCCCGGCTGGGGCTCGACGAGCGGGTGGAGCTCGTCGGCTTCACCGACGACCCGGCCGCAGAGCTCGACGCGATGACCGTGGCCGTCCACGCGTCGCCGGTGCCCGAGCCCTACGGCCAGGTCGTCGCCGAGGCGATGGCCCGCGGGGTGCCGGTCGTCGCGACCGACGCCGGGGGAGTGCCCGAGATCGTCACCGGTGGCCCGGCGTCCGTCGGCTGGCTCGTCCCGCCCGGTGACGTCGACGCCTGACCGCCGCCATCACCGCGGCCCTCGACGACCCCGACGAGGCCGAGCGCCGCGGCGCGCCGGCTGGCAGCGGGCGCGCACCGACCTCGGCATCGGCCCGAGCACCGACACCATCGTGGGGGTCTGGCGCGAGGTGGCCGGCAGGACCGGGACGAGCACGCACGAGCGCACCCGCGTGGCCATCGCCCACGACTACCTCACCCAGCGCGGCGGAGCGGAGCGGGTCGTCTTGGCCCTCCTGCAGGCTTTCCCCGACGCGACCGTGCACACGACGCTCTACGACCCCGAGGGCACCTTCCCCGAGTTCCGCGACGTCGACATCCGGGTCAGCCCGCTCAACCTCGTCGGCCCGCTGCGGCGCCACCACCGCGCGGCGCTGCCCTTCCTTCCCTTCGCCTCGAGCGCACTACGCATCGACGCCGACCTCGTCGTCGCGAGCAGCAGCGGATGGGCCCACGGATTCCCCACGACCGGCCGCACCCTCGTCTACTGCCACGCGCCCGCCCGCTGGCTCTACCAGAGCGAGCGCTATCTCGGCGGCGACCCGCGGCGCTCGCCGACCGGGCTGGCGCTGCTCGCGCTGCGCGCCCCCCCTTCGCCGCTGGGACCGCCGCGCCGCTGCCCGCGCCGACGCCTATCTCGCCAACAGCCACGTCGTGCGCGAGCGCATCGGTGAGGCCTACGGCATCGACGCCGAGGTGCTGCCGCCCCCCTTCGCCGTCGACACGACCGGGGAGCAGGAGGCGGTGCCCGAGGCCGCCGACTGGGGCGAGGGCTACCACCTCGTCGTCTCCCGCCTGCTGCCGTACAAGAACGTCGACCAGGTGGTCGAGGCCTTCCGCGGGCTGCCCGAGCGCCTGCTCGTCATCGGCGCCGGCCCGCTGCTCGCGCCGCTGCGGGCCGCCGCGCCGGACAACGTGCGCATCGCGACCGACCCTCACCGACGCCCCAGATGCGCTGGGCCTATGCCCACGCCCCGCGCGCTCGTCGCCGCGAGCCACGAGGACTTCGGCCTCACCCCGCTCGAGGCGGGCGCCCTTCGGCCGGCCGACGCTCGCGCTGCGTGCCGGCGGTTACCTCGACACCATGCCGACGGGGTCAACGGCGCCTTCTTCGACGAGCCGACGGCCGACGCGATCCGGGCCGCCGTCGTCGCCGACCGGGGCCGCACGTGGGACCCCGCGGCGATCCGCGCCCACGTCGAGGCCTTCTCTCCCAAGCGATTCGTCGAGCGCGTGCGAGCCGCCGCAGCCCGGCTGGCATCATGACCCCCATGACCAGCCCTGCACCTGACCGGCCCCGGATCCTCTCCGGGATGCAGCCCACGAGCGACTCCCTCCACCTCGGCAACTACCTCGGTGCGCTCGTCAACTGGGTCGGTCTGCAGGAGGACTTCGACGCCTACTACTTCGTCGCCGACCTGCACGCGCTCACCGTGCCGACCGATCCGGCCGACATCACCCGCCGCAGCCGCGTGACCGCCGCTCAGTACATCGCCGGCGGCGTCGACCCCGAGCGCTCGGCGATCTTCTGCCAGAGCCACGTGCGCGAGCACACCGAGCTCATGTGGGTCCTCGCCTGCCAGACCGCCTTCGGCGAGGCGAGCCGGATGACGCAGTTCAAGGACAAGACGGCCAAGGGGCACAACGCCAACGTCGGCCTTTTCACCTACCCGATCCTCATGGCCGCCGACATCCTCATCTACGACGCGGCCCGCGTGCCGGTCGGCGACGACCAGCGCCAGCACCTCGAGATCACCCGCGACCTCGCCGAGCGCTTCAACGCCCGATTCGGCGACACCCTCGTCGTGCCCGAGCCGCACATCCTCAAGGAGTCGGCGCGGATCATGGACCTGCAGGAGCCCACCGGCAAGATGAGCAAGTCGAGCTCCTCGGACAAGGGCCTGATCTCGCTGCTCGACGACCCCAAGCGCATCGCCAAGAAGATCCGCTCCGCCGTCACCGACGTCGACGGCGAGATCCGCTACGACGTCGATGCCAAGCCGGGGGTGTCCAACCTGCTGTCGATCCACTCCGCCCTGTCGGGCACCTCGATCGCCGACCTCGAGGCCCACTTCGCCGGTCAGGGCTACGGCGCCCTCAAGCAGGAGGTCGCCGACGTCGTCGTCAGCGCCATCGAGCCCTACCAGCGCCGCATGGACGAGCTGATGTCCGACCCGGCCGAGCTCGACAGCATCCTCGCCAAGGGCGCGGCCCGCGCCGCCGAGATCGCCTCCGCGACCCGCGACCGCGTCTACGACCGCGTCGGCCTGCTCACCCCCCGGGCCTGATCGTGCCCGTCCACGGCGTGTCCATCGAGATCCCCGAGCCCTGGGGGTCGCAGCTGCAGCAGCAGCGGGAGGCCGTCGGTGACCCGATGGCGCGGGCGATCCCGCCGCACGTCACGCTCATGCCGCCGACGGAGGTGCCCGAGGCCGAGCTGCCCGGCTTCGTCCACCACCTCGAGTCGGTGGCCGCCGCGCACGGGCCCTTCACCATGCAGCTGCGCGGCACCGGCACCTTCCGGCCGGTGAGCCCGGTCGTCTTCGTGCAGGTCGCCCAGGGCATCCCGATGTGCGAGCGGCTGGAGCAGGCCGTGCGTCGCGGTCCGGTCGTGCGCGACCTCGAGTTCCCCTACCACCCGCACGTGACGATCGCCCACCAGGTGAGCGACGCCCAGCTCGACCGCGCCTTCGGCGACCTGGCGACCTTCGACGCGTCCTTCGAGGTGACCAGCTTCCACCTCTACGACCACGGCGCCGACGGCGTGTGGCGCCCGCAGACGGGCTTCGAGCTCAGCGGGGAGCCTCTGCAGCCTTCATCGTGAGGTGCCCCTCCGGGTCGAGCCGGTCGAGGATCGCGGTGCAGATCTCGGAGAGCTGACCCACCTGCTCGGGCGTCAGGGCGTCGAAGACCTCCTCGCGCACGAGCGTCACGTGCCCGGGGGCCGCAGCGACGATGACCTCCATGCCGGCGTCGGTGAGCGTCGCATCGGTGGCCCGCGCGTCCGTCTGGCTCGGGCGCCGCACGAGCAGGCCGCGCCCCTCGAGGCGGCGGGCGACGTGCGAGAGCCGGGGGAGCGTCGCCTGGGTGCGCTGGGCGAGCCACGACATGCGCAGGGTTCGCTCGGGCGCCTCCGAGAGCATCGCGAGGACCTGGTACTCGAAGTGCGTCAGCTCCGCGTCGCGGCGCAGCTGGGCGTCCAGTCGCGACGGCAGCAGCTCCGCCAGGGCGATGAGGCGCAGCCACGCCGTCAGCTCGTCGTCGGTGAGCCAGCGGGGTTCCATGGCCGCAGTCTCCCAGACCGGACGGCCGGAGACCGGTCGGGCCCGGCCTGCCTCAGGCGGCGTGGGCCGAGGCCGCGCGCTCGTAGTGGCGGACGAGCTGCTCGGTGAGGCTGCTCCACGATCGGTGGGCGACCATCTCGGGACCGGCGGCGGCCATCGACGCCCGCAGGCTCGGCGAGTCGACGAGCTCGGCGACCCAGCGGGCGAGGTCGCCGCGCACCTGCGGGTCGAAGAGGTATCCCGAGCGGCCGTGGTCGACGAGGTCGAGCGGGCCGCCGACGGCGGGGGCGACGACCGGCAGCCCGGCGGCGCGGCCTCCTGCAGCGTCTGGCCGAAGGTCTCCTTGGTCCCCGTGTGCACGAAGACGTCGAAGGTCGCGTAGGCGCGGGCCAGGTCGGCACCCGTGCGCGGGCCGAGGAAGGCCGGCGGCAGGTTGGGTCGGCCGGAGCTCGCGGCGACGGCCTCGGCGAGCCGCGCACCGAGCTCGTTGCGGCTCGGGCCCTCTCCGACGAGGACGAGCCGGGTGCCCGGCAGCTGGGCCAGCTCGGCGAGGCGGTGCAGCTCCTTCTCCGGCGCGAGCCGGCCGACGTAGCCGAGGAGGACCTCGCCGTTGGGGGCGAGCGCGTGCTTGAGGGCGAGCGTCTCCGGGTCGTCCTTCCACTCCGGGCGGAAGAGCGCGGTGTCGACGCCCCGGCCCCACAGGTCGGTGCGCGGGATGCGGTGCTCGCGCAGCTCCTCGAGCGTCGGGCGGCTCGGCGCGAGCGTGAGATCGGCCCGCTCGTGCAGCCGGCGCACCCACTCCCACGTCAGCGAGGAGGCGCCCCGGCCGATGGCCCCGGGGCCGTGCTGCTTGACGTAGTTGGGCATGTCGGTCTGGTAGATCGCGACCGTCGGCAGGTCGAAGGTCTCGGCGTTGTGCAGCCCCCGCGCCCCGACGAGGAAGGGGGAGGCGACGTGCACGACGTCGGGCCGGAAGTCGCGCAGCGCCCGGCGCACCGCACCCGTCGGCAGGCCGGCGCGGAAGCCGCGGACGGGCACCGCCGGCAGCGTCCGCACGACGTGCCCCGCATAGGTGGCCGGCGCGGGGCCGGGGGCGATGATCATCGCCTTGTGGCCCTGCTCGCGCAGGTTCTCGGCCACGCGGCACACGCTCGTCGTGACGCCGTTGAGGCTGGGCAGGAAGGACTCGGTCGCAATAGCCACTCGCACGGTCTCCAATGTGGAGGTGCCGCCACCTCCCTTCGGTGTCGTCGAGGGGGGTGTCCGGTGATCATCAGGTGACGACTTGGTCGAAGGGGGGACCCGCCCCCGTCACGAGGCGGTCTCCTCGGGCGTGCCGGGTACGGTGCACGACATGACGACGACAGGGGATCTCGACCGCTTCTGGGCCGTGGTGCCCGCCGGGGGAGCGGGCACACGGCTGTGGCCGGTGTCGCGGGCCGGCTCGCCGAAGTTCCTCCACGACCTGACCGGCAGCGGCCGCACCCTCATCCAGGCCACGGTCGACCGCCTGCGGGTCCTCGCCGGAGAGCGGGTCCTCGTCGTCACCGGCGCCGCGCACGCCGCCGCGGTCCACGAGCAGGTGCCCGACCTGCCCGACGACCTGCTGATCGCCGAGCCCTCGCCGCGTGACTCGATGGCGGCGATCGGCCTCGCCGCGGCCGTGCTCGAGCGGCGCGACCCCGACGCGATCATCGGGTCCTTCGCCGCCGACCACGTCATCGCCGACCAGGAGGCCTTCGGCGCCGCCGTCGTCGAAGCCGTCGGCGTCGCCGCCGCGACGACCTCGTCGTGACGATCGGCATCGAGCCGACCTTCCCCTCGACCGGCTTCGGCTACATCCAGATGGGTCCGCGGCTGCGCGCCCACCCGAGCGCCGCCCGGGTCCGCCAGTTCGTCGAGAAGCCCGACGCCCCGCCGCGCCGCGCTCTCACCCTGGCGACTGGCGAGTTCCGCTGGAACGCCGGCATGTTCGTCGTCCGCGCCGCGACCCTGCTCGACCTGCTGGCCCAGTGGCACCCCGACCTGGCCGTCGGGCTGCGCGAGATCGCGGCCGACCCCGACCTGCTCGAGAGCCGCTGGGAGGCGCTGGAGAAGATCGCCATCGACCACGCCGTCGCCGAGCCCGCCGCCGACGAGGGTCTCGTGGCCGTCGTGCCCGGCAGCTTCGACTGGGACGACGTCGGCGACTTCAAGTCCCTCTCCTGCCTGCTGCCCCCCGCCGAGGGGGCGATGACCGTCGTCGGCGACCCCGCCCAGGTCCAGGCCATCGACTCCGGCGGCCTCGTCGTCTCCGAGTCGGGCCGCATGGTCGCCGTCGTCGGCCTCGAGGACGTCGTCGTCGTCGAGACCGGAGACGCCCTGCTCGTCGCGAGCCGGGAGCGGGCCCAGGACGTCAAGCTCGTCGTCGAGGCCCTCAAGGCAGCCGGGCGCACCGACCTCGTCTGACGCCGCGCGTTCATCCGGTGGGCGCCTCCACGTCCGCAGGCGGTCGCCTCGGTAGAGTCGCACCGCCATGACTGCACCTCTCGCCCCGACGCTGCTGCGCGTCATCGACCAGCTGCTGCCCGAGCTGATCGACTTCCGGCGGGACCTGCACGCCCACCCGGAGATCTCCTTCCAGGAGCACCGCACAACGGCGCGGCTGCGCGAGCGGCTCGAGGCCGCGGGGCTCGAGCCGCGGTCGCTGAGCGAGACCGGTCTCGTCGTCGACCTCGGCGCGAGCGAGCCGCGCCGCCGGTCGCCCTGCGCGGCGACATCGACGCGCTGCCGGTCCGCGAGCGCAGCGGGCTCGACTGGACCTCGACCAACGACGGCGTCTGCCACGCCTGCGGCACGACGCTCCACACGACCGCCCTGCTCGCGCCGCCTGGCGCTCGACGAGGTCGCCGACGAGCTCGCCGCCCGCCACGTCGGCGTCCGGCTGATCTTCCAGCCCGCCGAGGAGCAGATGCCCGGCGGCGCGCTCGCCTTCGTCAAGGCCGGCGTCATGTCGGGCGTCGACACCGTCTACGCCGTGCACTGCGACCCCTCGCTCGACGTCGGCGAGATCGGCCTGCGCGAGGGGCCGCTCACGGCGGCCGCCGACCAGGTGACGGTGACCCTCCGCGGCCGCGGCGGCCACACCTCGCGGCCCTTCCTCACCGAGGACCTCACCTATGCCCTGGGCAAGGTCGTCACCGACGTGCCCGCGGTCCTCAGCCGGCGGTCGACCGCGGGCCGGGCTGGTCGTCGTGTGGGGCCGGGTTTCCGCCGGCGAGGCGATCAACGTCATCCCCTCCACCGGTGTCGCGCAGGGCACGCTGCGCATGCTCGACGTCGGCCTCTGGGAGGAGATCGGCCCGCTGCTCCACGAGGTCGTCGCCGACGTCGTGCGTCCCTACGGAGTGACGGCCGCCGTCGACCACATCCGGGGCGTGCCGCCGGTCGTCAACGACTCCGCCGCGTCGCCGCGCTCGGTCGGGCGAGCATGGCCGCGGGGCA
>NZ_JBNFOF010000007.1:0-33010 GCF_057364645.1 Janibacter sp. CFPM2_SD2 | reverse complement strand
CTCGGCACCGCGCGCAGCCGCACGGGGGCGAGCTGTCCGTCGGGGGCGGTGCCGTCGGCGACTCCGAGGCGCGAGCCGTCACGGGCGGCGCTCACCTGGTGCACGACGATCTCCTCGTCGCCGAGCTGCGCCCCGCCGAGCAGGACCCCGAGGCTGCGCACGAGAGGACCGTCGGAGCGGTGGTTGACCCCGAGGGTGTGCCGGGTCGTCGCCGACTCGGCGGCGGTGAGATAGGTGTCGACGTCGCCGCCGCGGAACCCGTAGATCGCCTGCTTGGGGTCACCGATGAGCACGAGCGTGCTGTGCCCGCTGAAGGCGCGGTCGAGGATCTGCCACTGCACCGGGTCGGTGTCCTGGAACTCGTCGACGAGCACGACCCGCCAGCGCTGCCGCATCCGCTCGCGGGCCGGGGAGTCCTCGTCCTCGAGGGCGATCGCGAGGTGGGAGAGCAGGTCGTCGTAGCCGAGCACGCCGAGGCGCCGCTTGCGGCGGTCGAGCTCCTCGCGCACGAGCTGGGCGAAGCCCAGGCTGCGGGCGTCGGCTGAGCGCCCCTCGAGGGAGGCCGGCTCGAGCGCGGCATGCGGATTTTCGGTCACGGCGCGGGCGATCTCGCCGGCGCGCTTGCGGGAGAAGGCGGCTGGCCCTCCCTTCGCGAAGCCGCGGACGTAGAGGTCATCGACGACTTCGTCCCGCAGGTCCGACAGGTCCTCGACGAGGCGGGCATGCTGGTCGTGTCGCCGGCGACCCCGAGCCCGCGCAGCACGAGCTGGCAGAACTGGTGCGTCGTCGCGATCGTCGCCGCGTCGAAGTGGGTCAGCGCGTCGCGCAGCCGTCGAGCCCGCTCGGCGACCTCGTCGGCGGTGCCCTGGCGCAGCAGCGTGACGACCTCGTCGTCGGTCGGCAGGGCGGGGTCGGCGACGAGCCGGTGGACGTGCCGCAGGTGCTCCCGGACGCGCTCGCGCAGCTCGCGGGAGGCGGCCCGGCTGAAGGTGATGACGAGCATGTCCTCGAGCCGCACCACTCCCTCGGCGACGTGCCGGGCGACGAGCGCGCCGATCGTCCACGTCTTGCCCGTGCCGGCGCTCGCCTCGAGCAGGACCGTGCCCGTCGGCAGCTCGCCGGCGATGTCGAAGGGGGTGAGTGCGCTCATGCCGTGCTCCCCACGTTGTCGAGCGCCGGTGCCCACACCCGCGGGGCGAGGCTGGCCAGGTCGGTGCCCGGGCCGGCGAGGGTCTGCAGCAGCACGTCGAAGGGGGCCTCGCGCCCGTGGACGAGGCGCCACCAGGAGTCGTCCCGCTCGCCCGGGATGACGTCGCCGTTCTTGAGCAGCGACGCCTCCCACTCCTTGGCCGCCTGCTGCTGGGCGAGCCGGGTGCGTGTGGGGTTCCGGCTCACCGCCTGGGCCCACGCGTGCGCGGTCTTGACCGGCAGGGGCAGCGGCGCGGTCTGGCCCAGGGCGAAGACGTCGAGCAGGGTCGTCAGGTGCGAGCGGGCTGCATCGCGGGGCAGCACGCCATAGCTCGTGCGCGCGACCTTGCCCCGCGAGCCCTTGCCGAGGGTCGAGGCCTGCCAGCCCTCGTCGTCGGCGCCGGCAGCGGTGAGCGCCAGCAGGCGGATCCACGCGGCCATGACCTGCTTGGCCCCGAGCCGGGAGTAGGTGACGTCGACGAGGTGCAGACCGCGGACGCCGTCGACGGTGCCGGTGAGGCGACGGTCGCCGGGCAGGGTGACCTCGATGTCGACCGAGCGCGGGTCCTCGGGTGGCCCGAGTGCGAGCTGGCCCATGAGCTGCTCGACGGCGCGGCCGATCTCCTCGAGCGTCGCCTCGCCGAGCCCGGCGGGTGGCAGCGTGCCGCGCAGCAGCTCCGCCTGGTAGATCGAGAGCGGGTCCTGGCCGGCGATGCGGGCGCGCAGGGCGCGGTCGCCGACGGCCCACTTCTCGAGCCCGTCGAGCTCGACCGGCAGCCGGTCGCTCACCTCGTCGGCCTCGCGGCTCACGCCGACCTGCAGCCGGTCACGCAGGAACCCGCGCGCAGGGTTGTCGTAGAAGGCGATGAGATCGGCCAGGCCGACATCGGTGATGACCCCGGTCGGCAGCGGAGCTGTGACGAGTCGCCCGGGCGGGTGCGCTCGCCGACCGCGGCGCGGGCGGCGGAGCAGGCCGGAGCGGTCGAAGCTGAAGGGTCGCTCGCCCCCGGGCCCGCCGACGGTGAGGTTGCGCGCGTCGAAGGGCTGCAGCGGGTGGTGCGTGACCTCGATCGGGCAGCTCGTCGTCTCACGGGCGGCGTCGAGGAGCTCGCCGAGCGGCACGGCGGGCGGGCAGGGCTCGCCGCTGTGCTCGTCGGCTCCGGTGTAGGCGATGACGAGTCGCTCCCGGGCGGCGAGGACGGCGTCGAGGAGCAGCTGGCGGTCCTCGCTGCGGGCATCGCGCTCGCCCGTCATCGGGCGGCGCGCGAGCACGTCGTCGCCGTCGATCGCCTGCTGGCGGGGGAAGGAGTCGTCGTCCATGCCCAGCAGGCACACGACGCGGTGCGGCACCGAGCGCATCGGCGTCATCGTGCACACGGTGAGGCCGCCGGTCCGGAAGCTCGCCCGGCTCGGGCGCCCCGCCAGCTGGTCGGCGAGCAGCACCCGCACGTCGGCGAGGCGCAGCGGCACGTCGTCGCTGGCGTGCCGGGCGGCGGAGCCGAGGGTGCGCTGGAGGTCGCCGACCTGCCAGCGCTCGCGCGGGGGCACGTCGGTCAGCGAGAGGACGGTCTCGGTGAGGGCGCCCATCCACTCGGTGGCCGGGCCGGCGTGCTCGAGCCGGTCGAGTCCCTCACCGATCCGGGCGAGCAGCTCGCTCACCCGGCCGACGAGGTCGACCGACCCGCTGCCGACGTCGTCGAGGGGCATGACGCCGCCGACCTGCAGCGGGCCGTCGGCGGAGACGGTGACGCCGACGAGGAGCCGGTCGAGGCCAAAACGCCAGGTCCCCTGTGGCTCCACGTCGAGGGCGAAGGGGGCCCGCCTCGCCTGGTCGTAGCCCCACCGGATGCCGGAGTCGCTGACCCAGCGGGTCATCGTCGCGAGGTCGTCGTCGTCGAGGCCGAAGCGGCGCCGGACCGGTCCGCTCGCTGCGAGGTCGAGCACCTCGCTCGCGGTGAGCCGCCCGCCGGCGAGCCCGACGACGCGGTCGGCGACGTCGAGCAGGGGGTTGGTCGCCCGCAGCGAACGGTCGGCCAGGCGCACCCGCAGCCGGTGGGCGGGGTGGGTGTCGACGCCGTCGGCGTCGGTGCCGTGCTCGCCGAGGCCGAAGGCCGCGCCGATGAGCGGCGCATAGGTCTCGACGTCGGGGCACATGACGAGCACGTCGCGCGGCTCGAGGGTCGGGTCGTCGTCGAGCAGGCCGACGAGCACCTCGCGCAGCACCTCGACCTGCCGCGCCGGCCCGTGGCAGGCGTGCACCTGGACCGATCGGTCGTCGGGGAGCACCGACCGCTTCGATCGTTCGGCCTCATCGGGCACGTGGTCGTCGCGCAGGTCAGCCTGCAGCCACTCGAGCACCGACCGCGCCTCCCCACTCGCCCTCTCCGTTGGTCTGGGTCCCACGCTCCGCGTGGGCGGTGTGAGGCCGTCCGCGGCCGAGCCTCGAGACCCCGGCCCTTCGCCCCCCGTCCCCAGCACCCGCACCAGCTCGCGCGAGTCCCGGCCGAGCGAGGCGAGCAACGGGTGCCGGACGAGGTCGCTCGTGGCGTCGTCCTCGCGGGCCACGACACCTTCGGCGGCGAAGGGAGCCAGTCGCTCCCACAGGTCGGGCGAGGGCTGGGGCAGCCACAGGTGCACGTCACGGCTGCTGGCGAGGGCGTGCAGCAGCTCGACCTCGGTGACCGCGAGCCGGGTGTGCCCGAAGAGCGAGAGCCGCTCCGGCAGCTCGAGCCCCGTGCCGTCGCCACGCAGCCGCTCCACCGTCTCGGCGTGCCGCACGTCCGGCGGCGGCGCGTCGACGACGCCGACGAGGCGTCGCCACAGTTCGGCCTGCCAGATCAGGTCGTGGTCGAGCGGTGCGCCGGTGCCGTCGGTGTCGCGCCCCTCGTGCCAGTCGGTGAGCATCGCGGGCCGGCTCTGCCCGTAGCGGTGGAGCAGTCGGGCCAGGCGCAGCGCGACCGAGTACCGGCGGCCGGCGCGGGTGCCGTCGGGGTCGTCGGTGCCGTGCCCGAGGTGCCGGCTGAGCGTCGCACACCACGGCTGCCCGAGCCCGGCGTCGATGACCTCGAGCAGCGGCCAGACGAGGTGCTGCGGCAGCCACGGGTCGTCGTCGTCTCGCCCGGTGAGCATCGTGACGAGAGAGCGCGGCCGCAGGAAGGTGACGCCGGCGCACACCCCGTCCTGACCCCCTTCGCCCCGGCCGAGACGGTGGGACAGCCGCTGGGCCAACCACCGCTCGATGCCCTGCTCGGGCACGACGACGACCTCCTGGGCGAAGGGGTCGGGCAGCGGGCTCGCCAGCAGCCCGCCGAGCTCGTCGGCGAGGGTGTCGGTGCGCTGCGCGCGGTGGAGATGGAGGGCCACGGTCAGACCGTATCCGGGCGGGACGACAGCGTGACGTCCCCGGTCCACAGGGCACGTCCGAGCGGTGTCGGTCGAGCGTGGTGGACTCGACTCATGACCGACCTGCGTCACCTGACGACCGAGCGACTGCGGCTCGACGCCCCGAGCCGAGACGACCTGGCGGAGCTCTTCGCGATCTACTCCGACCCGCGGGTGTGGACGCACTTCCCGTCTCTGCGCCACACGACGGTCGAGCAGACCGAGCGGATGCTCGACGCCTGGGCCGTCGCCTGGCGAGACGTCGGGCTCGGACCCTGGATCGTGCGTGGTCACGACGACGCCGCCGTCATCGGTCACGTCGGGTGCTCGCCGCGCGCGGCCTGGTGGAACCTTGGCTACCGCTTCGCCGCCGAGACCCACGGCCAGGGCCTCGCCACCGAGGCCGCCCGTCCCGCGCTCGAGGCGGCGCCCACCGTGCGGGACGTGCCCGTCGTCGCCTACCTCCTCGAGCACAACCACGCCTCCCGGCGGGTCGTCGACAAGCTCGGCCTGACGCTCCAGCACCGCGGCCCCGACGCCGGCAACCCCGACCCGGCCGCCGTCCGTCTCGTCTACGCCGACCGCGAGCTCGCAGCGGACCAGCTGGCCGGCGTCATGGGGGAGTAGGGCCCGCGAGCACGGCGGCGAGCGTCGGCGATGCCCCGATATACATGGACCATGCCCACCACCTCGGACACGCTCCGCGCCGACCTCTGCCCGACCGGCCCCCTTCGCGCCGTCATCAACCTCGGCAACCCCGTCCTCGTGCAGGGGACGCCGCAGGAGCCCACCGGCGTGACGCTCGACATCACCCGGGAGGTCGCGGCCCGTCTCGGGGTCGACGTCGAGCTGCTGCCCGTCACCGCGGCCCGTGACGCCTACGCGGCCCTGGTCGACGGGCGAGCGGACCTCGGCTTCCTCGCGATCGAGCCGGCGCGGGAGGAGGGCGTGCGTTTCACGACCCCCTACGTCGAGATCGAGGGCGTCTTCGCCACCAGAGACGCCTCGCTCACCATCGTCGACGTCGACCGGCCGGGGACGACCATCGCCACCCGCCGCGGGTCCGCCTACGACCTCTACCTGACCCGCACCATCGAGCACGCGACGATCGTGCGTGGTGACGAGGTCGAGCAGGCCTACGAAGGGGGAGCCGATGTCCTCTCCGGTGTGCGCCAGCCGATCACGACCTATGCGCAGGAGCACGGGCTGACGGTGCTCGAGCCCGCCTTCCAGGCGATCCGACAGGCTGTGGCCGTCCCGCGGGAGCGGCCCGAGCGGCTCGTGGCCGGCATCGACGAGATCGTCGCCGAGATCATGGCGAGCGGCTTCGTCGCGGCGAGTCTCGAACGGGCCGGGCAGGTCGCGACCGTGCCCTCCGACTAGGGGCGGTGGGCGAGCACCTCGGACATGACCGAGGCGTCGACATTGCCGCCGCTCGCCACGACGACGACGGTCTGCCCGGCGAAGCGCTCCCGCTGCGCGATGAGCGCGGCCAGCGCGGCCGACCCGCCGGGCTCGACGACGAGCTTGAGCGTGCGGGCCGCCTCGCGCATCGCGACCCCGCGCCTGGTCGTCGGTGACCTCGAGGCCGGTCACCTCGAGCCGGGAGAGCGCGGCGAGCGTGTGCTCGCCGACCGTCGGCGAGCCGATCGCGTCGAGGAAGACCGGCACGGCCGGCACCTTTTCCACCCGCCCGGAGGCGAGCGAGCGCGCCATCTTGGGGTAGCCATCCCGCTCCACGACGAAGGGAGCCGCCCCCGGGTACGTCTCCCGAACCGCCGTGATGACGCCGGACGAGAGCCCGCCACCGCTGCACGGGACGATGATCGCGTCAGGCGAGTGACCCCCTTCGCGCAGCTGGTCGACGATCTCGAGACCCACGGTCCCCTGACCGGACATCACGCGCGGGTCGTCGTAGGGGTGGACGAGGGTCAGCCCGCGCTGCTCGACGAGCTCACGGCCGACGACCTCCCGGTCCTGCGTGGCGGGGTCGTAGAAGACGACCTCGGCGCCCCACCAGCGGCAGCCGTCGACCTTGATCCGCGGCGCGTCCTGCGGCATGACGATCGTCGCCGTCGAGCCCGTCATGCGTGCCGACGCAGCGACGGCCTGGCCGTGGTTGCCGGTGGAAAAGGCGAGGACACCGGCGGCTCGCTCCTCGTCGCTCAGCGACAGCAGCGTGTTGAGCGCACCGCGGATCTTGAAGGACCCGGTGAGCTGGAGGGCTTCGGCCTTGACGAGCACCGTTGCGCCGCAGAGCTCGTCGAGCATCGGGGAGGAGAGCAGGGGGGTGCGCCGCACCCGGCCCTCGAGTCGCTCGGCGGCTGCCCTGATCGTCTCGATCCCGAAGTCCATGGGGTCACACTCCCTTCGAGACGCTTGCTGCGCAAGCTCCTCAGGGAGCGGGGAGGGGCTCGGCGTCGGCTCAGCCGGAGATGCCCACGGGCATCGCGAACCACACTGCGACGGCGGCGACGAAGGCAAAGGTCGCCACGGCCTGGACAGACCAGCGTTCCACCGAACTGGCGGGAGTCCACAGGGCCAGGAACGCGATGCTCAGCAGGGCTGCTCCAGCTGCTGCGTATGGCACGAAGGGCCACGCCACGAAGGCGAAGACGCAGGTGGCGTACGTGAGGACGCGGTGCACCGCGGATCGCTGATCCAGTGTCGTCGTCGATGTCATGGTCTACCCCCGGATTCGTGCGCCCGGGAGATCATCCCGGTAGTGGCTTGGCGCCGCGCTCCTTGAGCATATTGGTCATCGTCTCGACCTCGGTGGTCTGGCTGTTGATGATCGACTGGGCGAGGGTCTCGACGGCGTCATTCTGAGAGTTGTCACGCGCGGCCTCGGCCATCGGCACACCCGCCTTGTGGTGGCGGATCATCATCTGGAGGTAGTAGATGTCGGCCGCCTTGCCGCGCATCCCCTTCAGCTTGGTCATCTCGGCCTGGGTCGCCATGCCGGGCATCAGGCCGTCATCGCCGAGGGTCATCGTTGCGCCGTGCTCGTGGCCCAGGCCACGCATCCAGTCCATCTGCTTGCCGGGTCCGGTGGGCGAGAGCCCCCAGACCTGCAGCCAACCGGCCATCTGCCCCGACTGCGACTCCTGGGTGCGCGCGATGTCGTAGGCGAGGGAGCGCACCAACGAGTCGTCGGTGCGGTCGTAGATGATCCAGGACATCTCGACGGCCTGGTCGTGGTGCGTCTGCATGTCGCGGGCGAAGCCGGCGGCGACGCTGTCGTCACCAGGGAGGTCGTCCCCGCCGACGCGGCTGAGCGCCAGGCCGGCGACGAGACCGATCGCGAGCGCGACGACCGCGGCGAGGACGACCCGGGGGGTCACTTGACCAGGCTCGTCTCGGGGGTCACACCACCGGTGCAGGCCGCCCCGGGCTCGGGGGTCTGCTTGCCCTGCCGGTACTCCTTGATGAAGCCCTTGATCCGCGGGTCGTCAGCCGAGTCGACGCTCAGCTGGTGGCTCCAGGCCGACAGGACGATCTTGCCGGGCATCTTGCCCTCGTAGGGCGAGAGGATCGTGTAGGTGTCGGGCAGCGCGTCGTCCAGCTTCTTGACGTCGGCCTCAGGCAGGTCGGGGTCGTAGCCGATCCACACGGCGCCGTGCTCGAGGGAGTGGACGGCGTGCTCGTCGGGCACCGGCGTGTCGTAGGTGCCGCAGTTGAGCCACACGCCGTTGTGCTCGCCGCCCACGGGCGGCGACTCCTTGTAGTCGATCTTGCCCTCGACGTGGTTGCCGCCCGTGTAGTCGAAGGTCTTGACCCCCGACAGGTCTCCCGCGGCCCGGCGGTCGTCGCGCTCGCTGACGATGGCATAGCCCACGGTGCCAGCGATGAGTGCGATCACCACGGCTGCGGCACCTGCCAGGAGGAGGGAGCGGCGACGCTCGGCGGACTGGGCCTTCTTGCGTGCCTCGGCGAGCTTGACCTCGCGGGCGGACATCGACTTCTTGCTGCTCATGGGTCCCTCGGGGTAGGCGGGGGGCGGAATTGCCGGGATTATTGCACCGTCAACTGAAGGTCTACTGAGGGTGCTCGCCACTAGTCTGACTGCATGCGTTCAGAGACGACGACCATCACCTCCCCGCAGGACGGGTTGCCACTCTTCGTGCGCACCTGGCAGCCCGACGGCGAGGCCAAGGGCGTCGTCCAGATGGCCCACGGGATGGCCGAGCACTCCGGGCGCTACGAGCGCTTCGCGCAGGCTCTCACCGACGCCGGCTACGCGGTGTGGATCCACGACCACCGCGGCCACGGCGAGACCTCGAGCCTGCCGGAGGATCGGGGCTACTTCACCGACGACCACGGCTGGGACACGGCCGTCGACGACATGCACACCGTCGCGCAGGCCGCCCGTGAGGCCCACCCCGGCCTGCCCCTCTTCTTCTTCGGTCACTCGATGGGCTCGCTGCTCGGCCGTGACTACGTCACCCGCTACGGCCACGACCTCGCCGGCGCCGTCTTCAGCGGCACCGGCGGCGACCAGGGGCTGCTCGGCCGCGTCGGCGAGCTCGTCGCCAGGGCCGAGTCCCGGGTCCGCGGCCGCCGGGCGACCTCCCGCCTGATGAACTCCCTGACCTTCGGGTCCTTCAACAAGGCCTTCACGCCCGCGCGGACCGACTTCGACTGGCTCTCCCGCGACCCCGACGAGGTCCAGCGCTACATCGACGACGAACGCTGCGGCGAGGTCTTCACCGCCGGCTTCTTCGCCGACCTGCTGGGCGGGGTCAACTCCCTGCCGGCGCTCGCCGGCCGCACCCCCGTCGACCTGCCGGTCTTCTTCCTCTCCGGCTCCCAGGACCCCGTCGGTGGTGAGGCCGTGCGCAAGGTCGCTGGGTGGTACCGCGATGCCGGCGTCCGCGACGTGACCCTCGAGATCTATCCCGAGGGCCGGCACGAGCTGCTCAACGACACCGTCCGTGACGAGGTCACCGAGCGCATCATCGGCTGGCTCGACGAGCACCTGACGACGAAGGGGGCGTGACTCCCGTGACCGAGGGCAAGCGCGACGCACGCCAGGCCATCGAGGACCTCGAGCTCGACAAGCACCTCGCTCAGGCGGGTGCGGCTGCGGCGAAGCTCGCCCAGGACGCGGTGAGCGCGGCCGGCGGCTTCGTCGACGCGCACCGCGAGCAGGCGCACGAGTGGCTCGGCCGCGCCGAGGGCGAGATCGACCGGGTGACCGGCGGCAAGGCCACCGACCTGCTGGGCAAGGTGCGCTCCGGCCTCGCGGCCGGCGTCGACCTCGTCGCCGACCAGCGGCCCGAGCCCGACGACCCTGCCGACCCCCCTTCGTCCTCCGCGTGATCCGTCGCCGACTCGGGGGCCTGCTGCTCCTGCTGGCCGCGCTGTACTTCGCCGGAGAGGCGTGGGCGCTCGCGGGCTGGCAGGGGCGCCCCTACGACCTGACCGTCGACGCGATCAGCGCGCTGGGGGTGCCCTTCGAGATGCCCGATGGCGCGGTCTCGACCCGGCACGCGGTGATGAACGCGACCTTCATCGGCTCCGGCCTCCGGGCCCTGCTCGCGGGGTGGGTGCTGGCTCCCTTCGTCCCGCGGTGGCGGTGGCTCGTGCTCCCCCTCGTCGCCGTCTACTCCGCGGGGCTCGTCCTCGTCGGCCTCTCGCCCGCCGGCGCGACCGTGCACGGGGCCGGCGCGCTCCTGGCCATCGGCGGTGGGCTCGTCCTCCTCGCGGCCCTCACCGGCGCCCTGTGGCGCCACCGCGCGCTGGCCATCTGGACCGCGGCCTGCACGGCGGTCTGCGCGCTCGGCTGGGTGCTCGCCCTGACCAATGCGGTCGGCTTCGGGACCGCGGAGCGGACGGCCGTCTACGCGGTCGTCGTCTGGCAGGTCGGCGCCGGTCTGGGCCTGCTCCTCGCCCCGCGGTCGGGACTAGACCCCCGGGGCGAAGGGGGGAGCCGGGCGGGGCCAGCCGCCAGCCCCTGCTCGGCGCGCCGTGCGGACGGCCTCGACGAAGAGGTCGATGGACGGGCGCGGTGACGTCGTCGCCCGATGGGCGATCGAGACGGTCCGCAGCACCGGCTCGTCCAGCGGGATGACGTCGACGCCCGGCGGCAGCAGCGTCAGGCCGAGGTCGGAGACGAGGGTGGCCCCGAGGCCCCCGGCGATCATCGCCAGCGCGGTGAACTGCTCCTCGACGGTGTGCGCGATGCGTGGCTCGAAGCCGCGCTCGTGGCACCACACCCGCACCGCCCGGCCGAAGTGCGACCGCGGCCCGGCGAGGATCCACGGGAAGTCCGCGAGGTCGGTGAGCGCCACCGTCTCGCCGGTGATCGCCCCCTCGGGAACGGCCGCGTGCAGGCGCTCGACGGCGACGACCGTGCGCTGGAGCGCCGGGTCGGGGTCGATGGTGTGGCTCGAGTAGTCGATGACGAAGGACAGGTCGAGCAGGCCGTCACGCACGGCGTCGGCCGTCTCCTCGGGGGCGAGCTCGCTCGTGCGCACCTCGATGCCGGGGTGGTCGAGGTGCAGCGCCGACAGGGCGCGCGGCAGCAGACCGGAGGCGACCGACGCCCACACGCCGACGGTCAGGCGCGCGGTGATGCCCGCCTGCGCCGCCTCGATGGCCGCGGTGGCCCGCTCGACGGAGCCGAGAATCTCCTCGGCGTGGTCGGACAGGAGCAGGCCGAGCTCGGTGAGCTGGACCCGGCGGCCGTGTTTCTCGATGAGCTTGACCCCGACCTCGCGCTCGAGCTGGGCGAGCTGCTGCGAGACGCCCGACGGGCTGTAGTGCAGGGCCTGGGCGGCAGCGGTCACCGTGCCGCGCCGGTGGAGCTCGCGCAGCATCTGCAGACGTCGCAGGGACAGCTCCATCCGCCCACAGTAGGCCGCGGGCCGCTCGTGGCGGGGGAGGCGGCGACCGTGCAGCGTCGGTGCACGATCACGTGCACCTTCTGTAACTGGACGTGAAGCAGGTCACGCGCTGACGCTGGCCGTACGGCTCCCCACCGCAGCCGGACTGCTCCCCCCTTCGAGAGGTGGTCACGACGTGACGACGACCCACACGACCAACCCCGCCCACGACTTCGTCGACCGCGAGCCCGCGCACCAGATCACCTGGGTCGACCCGGTCACCGGTGCGCACGGCTACCTCGTCGTCCACACCCTCGTCGGCGGCATCGCCACCGGCGGCACCCGCATGCGGCCCGGCTGCACGATCAGCGAGGTCGGCGACCTGGCGCGTGGCATGGCCACCAAGACGGCGGCCTTCGGTCTGCCCGTCGGCGGGGCGAAGGGGGGCGTGGACTTCGACCCGAAGGACCCGCGGGCCTTCGGTGTCCTCACTCGATTCTTCTCCGAGATGCGCCCGTGGCTCGATGGCCGGTGGGTCACCGCCGAGGACCTCGGCGTGACGCAGCAGCTCATCGACGACGTCTTCGCCGAGGTGGGCCTCTCGCAGTCCTTCCACGCGGCGATCTCGCGCTCGCCGCAGCCCGCGGAGACCCTCGCGCGCGTGCAGGCCGGCCTCGAGGTGCTGACCGACGACGGCTACCCGCTCGGTGACGTCATCGGCGGCTACGGCGTCGCGGAGGCCTGCCTGGGCGCGGCCGAGGGCTTCGGCTGGGCGATCCCGGAGACGACGATCGCGATCCAGGGCGTCGGCACGATGGGTGGCGGCGCGGCCTGGTACCTCCACGAGGCCGGGGCCCGGGTGACGGCACTCGCCGACGCGCGTGGCACGCTCGTCGACCCGGCGGGACTCGACGTGCCCGCCCTGCTCGACCTGCGCGACGAGTACGGCGAGATCGACCGGGCGCGGGTGCCGGCGCACGTGCAGCAGCTGCCGCGCGAGGCCATCGTCGGCATCGCGGCCGACATCTTCGTCCCGGCCGCCGTCTCCTACGCGATCCGTGAGGACAACGTCGACGCGGTCGCGGCCCGGTCGTCGTCGAGGCGGCCAACGCCGCGAGACGTGGGGCGCCGAGGACGCGCTCGTCGCCCCGCGGGGTCGTCGTCGTGCCCGACTTCATCGCCAACGCCGGCGCCGCCGCGTGGGCGTGGTGGCTGCTGCAGGGCCAGGTCGGCTGCGACCCGCAGGACTCCTTCGACCGGCTCTCGGCGGAGATGCGCGCCAAGGTCGCCGTCCTCGCCGAGCGGTGGATCTGCGACCGGATCCCCATGCGGCAGAGCGGCTTTGCGCTCGCGTCGAGCAACCTGCACGCGCTGGAGGGCGCGCAGATCGTCATCCCCTGACGGCTGCCGCGACTCTGCATTGCCCAACGGCAATGCAGAGTCCGCCATCCCCCAACTCTGCAAGACCCTAGGGTTTTGCAGAGTTCGCCATCCTTAACCCTGCAAACTAGGGTTTTGCAGAGTTGGGAGGAGGCGAAGGGGGGCGGGCCGGCGGTCGCATTCCCTAAGGTCGTGCGGCCTCGCGCTTGTCGACGAGGCGGCTGACGGCATCGTCGAGGTGTGCCTGGAGGGCGGCCTTGGCCTTCGCCGGGCTGGCTTCGAGGATCGCCGTGCGCAGCTCCTCGTGCTCGTGCACCTGGGTCTCGAGGTCGCCGTAGGTCGTGCGCAGCTCGCCGAGGCACATGCGGGTCTCGACGAGCAGGGTGCGCATCGCCCGGATGAGGCGCGGGCTGCCCGAGGCCTCGACGAGCACCTCGTGGAAGTGCTGGTCCGCGTCGGAGACGGCGGGCCCGTCCCCCTTCGCCGCGGCCCGACGCATCCGGCGCACGACGTCGTCGAGCTCGTCGGCGGTCTCCTCGCGGCGGACCTCGTCGAGGACGACCTCGAGGGCACCGCGCTCGATGACCGAGCGGGTGCGGTAGACGTCGAGCACGTCGACGAGCGTCAGCTCGGTGACGAAGACCCCTCGGTTGGTGATCGCGTGGAGCAGCCCCTCGGAGACCAGACGCTGCATCGCCTCGCGCAGCGGGCCGCGCGAGACCTCGAAGCGCCGTGCCAGGTCGGCCTCGCCGAGCTGCTCGCCAGGCTCGAGACGCCCGGCCATGATCGCGTCGCGCAGCTCGTCGGCGATGTACTCGACCGTCGAGCGGCGCGGGTTGGGGCTGAGCTCACTGACGGGCATGGTCCTGCCTTCGTGGGGGGAGGCGTCGGGCGAAGAGGGCGCCGAGGTCCGGCGTCGTCGGCGTCGACCCCGCGAGCCGCAGCGCCTGCCAGATCGTCACCTGGTTGGCCGTGAGGACGGGCTTGCCGAGGCGGGCCTCGAGCTCGGGCACCACCGCGAGGGTACGCATCGCGGTGTCGGGGACGAGGAGCGTCTGCGCCTCGGGATGGTCGCGGGCGACGGCCAGCTCGACGACCTGCTCGGGGGTGAGGTGGCCGACCTCGGCGGCGGTGTCGATGCCGGCGCTGCCCATCGAGACGACGTCGACGCCGGCGGCCGCGAGGTAGTCGACGAAGAGGCGGGCCACGTCGTCGGGATAGCTCGCCGCCACGGCGACCCGGGTCAGGCCGAGGTGGGCGAGGGCCTCGACGAAGGCGGCGCTCGTGCTCGACGCGGGCACCCCTGCGGCAGAGGCGAGCTGGTTGATCTGGTCGCGCGCTCCCTCCGGCCCGTAGACGAAGCTGCCCGACGTGCACGCCCACAGGACCGACTGCGGGCGGTGCTCAGCGAGCCGCGCAGCGCCCTCGGCCAGGCGGTCCGGGCGCCCGAGGTCGAGCAGCTCGGGGACGGCGTGCAGGTCCGTGCCGTAGACGTGGACGACGGGCAGGCGCGCGCCGAGCAGGTCTGCGGCCCAGGGGTACTCGTCCTCGGCCGCGTGGTCGGGGTAGATGATGCCGGCCGTCGTCGGTGTGGTCGTGGCTGGTGTGCTCATGAGCCGAAGACCTCCCTCAGCCACCTGCCGGGCCCCATCATCGGCAGGCCCATCCGCGCCAGGCAGGCCCACACCGTCAGCTGGTTGGCGGTGAGCACCGGCTTGCCGAGCTCGCGCTCGAGTGGGTCGATGATGTCGTAGGTCGGCAGGTTGGTGCACGAGACGAAGATCGCCTCGGCCGCCGGGTCGTCGGCAGCCTCGACGAGCGCCGCGACGGTGCGGTAGTTGACCCGCCAGATGCCGCCGGCAAGCCCGAGGTGCTGCTGGGTGACGACGTCGACGTCGAGCTCGCCGAGGAAGTCGACGAGCCGGTCGGTCAGCGGCTGGTCGTAGGGCGTGATGACCGAGATGCGTTGCAGCCCAAGGGTGGTCACCGCCTCCGCGAGAGCTCCGGAGGAGGTCAGCGCCTCGGGGGCGCCGGCCTCGCGGATCGCGTCGACGAGCGCGGTCTCGCCGTCACGACCGTGGATGAAGCTGCCCGAGCTGCACAGGTAGGCGACGACCTCGGGCTCGACCCCGAGCACGTCACGGGTGGCGTCCTGCAGGGCGCTCACCGACGAGACCCGCTGCGCCATCTCCAGGCTCACGGGCACCGGCTCGAAGGGGGTCCGCGCCAGGTGGAAGCTGACCTCCAGAGGCGCCCACCGCCACAGCTCTCGCTCGAGGGCGAGGTCGAAGGGGGCGATGACCCCGATGCCGCGCTGGGCCAGCGGCCCGTCGAGCTCCACGCCTGTCAGGACCACGCGAGCACCTCCCTTCGCACCGGGATTGCCAGATTGTTGACAATCTAGGAACCCGCTCATACGTTGTCAACATGTCTCGCCAGCCCGTTGTCGTCGTCCTCCACGACGGCGAGATGCCCAGTGAGAGCTCGATGGCCCCGGTCGTGGAGCGGGCGCGCGAGGTGCGCTACGCCACCGCCGCCGAGCTGCCCGAGGCGATCGCCGGTGCCGACGTCCTCTTCGCCTACGACTTCTTCTCCAGCGCGATCCCCGATGCCTGGCCCGCCGCCGACGCCCTCGAATGGATCCACGTCGCCTCGACCGGTGTCGACGCGATCCTCTCGCCCGAGGTGCGCGCGAGCGACGTCGTGCTCACCAACTCGCGCGGCGTCTTCGACGACGCGATCGCCGAGTACGTGCTCGGGCAGGTGCTGAGCTTTGCCAAGGACCTGCCGCGCTCGTGGGAGCTGCAGCAGGCCCACCGGTGGTGCACCGCGAGTCGGAGCGGGTCGCGGGCACGAGCGCCCTCGTCATCGGCACCGGCCAGATCGGCCGCGCGATCGCCCGTCTCCTGCGCGCCGTCGGCATCCGCGTCTCCGGCTCCGGGCGACGGGCGCGCACCGACGACCCCGACTTCGGCACCGTCACCGCCCAGGAGGACCTGCACGAGGCGCTCGCGGGCGCCGACTGGGTCGTGTGCATCGCGCCGCTCACCGAGGCCACCCGCGGCATGCTCGACGCCGCCGCCTTCCGCGCGATGCCCGACCACGCCCGCCTCATCAACGTCGGGCGCGGCGAGTCGGTCGTCACCGACGACCTCGTCACCGCCCTGCGCGAGGGGGCCATCGCCGGGGCCGCCCTCGACGTGCTCGACACCGAGCCGCTGCCCGACGACCACCCTCTGTGGGACCTGCCCGACGTGCGCATCACCCCGCACAACTCGGGCGACTTCGTCGGATGGCGTGACGCGCTCGTGCGCGTCTTCACCGACAACTTCGCCCGCTGGGTCGACGAGGAGCCGCTGCGCGACGTCGTCGACACCTCGCTGGGCTACGTACCGACCGACGGGAGCGCCCGATGACCCCCACCGAGATGACCGCCGTCGAGCTCGTCGCCGCCTACGGCGCCAAGGAGCTCTCGCCCGTCGAGGCGACCGAGGCGGTCCTGGCCCGGATCGACGAGGTCGACGGCGAGATCAACGCGATGTGCCTCGTCGACCGGGAGAGCGCCCTGGCGCAGGCGCGCGCGTCGGAGGCCCGGTGGCAGGCCGGCGCTCCCCAGGGGCTGCTCGACGGGGTGCCCACCTCGATGAAGGACATCTTCCTCACCAAGGGCTGGCCCACCCTTCGTGGCTCGAAGTCGATCGACCCCGACCAGGCCTGGGACGTCGACGCCCCCGTCACCGCGCGACTGCGCGAGGACGGCATGGTCTTCGTCGGCAAGAACACCACGCCCGAGATCGCGTGGAAGGGCGTCACCGACTCGCCCCTGACCGGCGTGACCCGCAACCCCCTCGACACCCGGATGACCGCTGGCGGGTCCTCCGGTGGCGCGGCCGCCATCGTCGCCGCCGGTATGGGCCCGGTCGCCGTGGGCACCGACGCCGGGGGCAGTATCCGCATCCCTGCGTCCTTCTGCGGGATCGTCGGCTTCAAGCCGACCCACGGGCGGGTGCCGATGTTCCCCGCCAGCCCCTTCGGGCCGCTCGCCCACGCCGGCCCGATGACGCGCACCGTCGAGGACGCGGCGCTGCTCATGGACATCATCTCGCTGCCCGACCACCGCGACCCGACGGCGCTCGCACCGCCGCGCGCGACCTTCCGCGGTGAGCTCGCCCGCGACCTCACCGGGCTGCACGTCGCCTACTCGCGAGACCTCGGGTGGGTCGACGTCGACCCGGAGGTCGCCGCGACCGTCGACGCCGCGGTGGCCAAGATCGACGCCGCCGGGTTGCACGTCACCGCGACCGACCCGGGCTTCGACGACCCCTTCGACGCCTTCGAGCTGCTGTGGGGCGCCAGCGCGGCGACGCTGCTGCGGACGATGCCGGGCGCCCGCGACACGATCGACCCCGAGCTCGGCCGGGCCTGGGACCTGGGCGAGTCGGTGAGCGGCGTCGACGTCTTCGAGGCGCGTGCCGTCGCCGCACGGCTCGGCATCACGATGGGTGCCTTCCACGAGGAGCACAACCTGCTCATCACGCCGACGATGCCGATCCCCGCCTTCGAGGCCGGCCACGACGTCCCCCCGGGCAGCGGCATGACGCACTGGGCCCAGTGGACGCCCTTCACCTATCCCTTCAACATGACCCAGCAGCCGGCAATCAGCATCCCGTGCGGCACGACCTCGGCCGGCCTGCCGGTCGGCCTGCAGATCATCGGTCCGCGGCACTCCGACGACCTCGTCCTGGCCGCGGCGCGCTGGATGGAGGGCGTGCTCACGGGCTGAGCCGGTCCGAGCGCGTTGGCGCGATCGGGTCCTCTCGTGGCTCTGCCGTTGCTCCGTACTGTGAGTCAGAACCACAGCACGGAGCAACGGCAGAGTTGGCGCCATCTGGTACGGCCCTACCGCGCATGGGAGGTGAGCATGTCGGAGCACGCGTACGTCGTCCGCGGCACCGACCCGGGCAGAGCCCCCTTGATGTTGCTGCACGGCTCAAACGGCCGCGAGACGGACCTGCTGGATCTGGCTCAGCGTGTGTCCCCAACCAGCACCCGGGTGGGACTGCGGGGGACGGTGACGATGTCACGTGGGTATGGCTTCTTCCGACGTCATGAGGATCGGCGGGTGGACGAGTCTGACCTGCGGGGGCGCGTGCCTGATCTGGCCGGATGCATCCGGGAGCTGGCCGTCGGTCTCGGTGACTCGCGACCGGTCGCAGTGGGATTCTCCAACGGCGCGATCATGGCGGCCGCACTGCTGATGTCGCACCCAAGTGCGCTCGGGGGAGCGGTGCTCTTCCGCCCCTTGGCCCCCTTCGAGCAACCGCCTCGGACGCAGTTGCAGGGAGTGCCTGTGCTGGTCCTCGACGGTCCCCACGACGAACGGCGATCGCCCGGTGATGGACGTCGCCTGGCGGGCGAACTGCGCGCGATGGGCGCTCGGGTCACGCACCAGGTGCTGCCGGTGGGCCATGCGATCACCCGGGATGACGAACGGATCGCGCGGCTCTGGCTGCGGGACCTACCGGGCGCAGGTGGAGGCGCGTGACCGGGAAGTCCCACGTGCCATGCGACATGACAGCAAGAGTTCCGAACCCTTGCGAAGGGGCAGGTGCTCATGTCGAGCGTGCTGGCGCGCAGGTCAGGCCCGCGCGAAGAGCAACCGCTCGCCGGCAAAGCCGTTGCGCCACAGGTCGGTGCAGGCCGCCGCCATCTCGGCCAGGCCCTCCTCGATCGTCGCGAAGACCGACCCGGGCACCCAGCCGACGTCGCCGTTGATGAGCAGGTTGTTGCGGCCGTAGAAGATCGCCAGGTCGGTCGCGCCCTGGGCGGCGTGCGCCTCGGACCCGGGCTCGTAACCGTAGGCCGGGTTGCCGATCTCCCACGGCTCGAAGTCGAAGAGGCAGACGTCGCCCGGGATCGGGGTGACCGTGGGATTTTCGCGGCGCGGGGCCGCGGTGATCCTTGGCAGCAGCGTGTAGACCTCGTTGCGCGCGTACTTCGCGTGGAAGGCGTCGCCGCCCGCGGGCAGCGCGTCCCAGACGGCCGCGCAGGTCAGGGGTGCCTCGTCGTCGAGGAGACGCGCGCGGCACGTCACCCCACGACTCTCGAGCGTGATGGTGACGTGCCGCGTCATGTCAGACCTCCGCCAGGACCTTGCCCCAGATCCCCAGGGCCTCGTCGACCTGCTCGGCGGTGACGACGAGCGGTGGGACCATCCGCACGACGTTCATGTGGGCGCCGCAGGTGAGCAGGAGCAGGCCCTTCTTGGCGGCGAGCTGCTGCGCCGCCTGGGCGCGGGCGGTGTCGGGCGTGCCGTCGGCGGCGGTGAACTCGCTGCCGACGAGCAGGCCGAGTCCGCGCACGTCGCCGATCCCGTCGACCCTGGCGGCCTTCGCGCCCTCGAGCAGCTGGGTCCCGCGCTCGGCGGAGTTGGCGACCAGGCCCTCCTCCTCGATGACCTCGAGGGTGGCGACGGCCGCGGCGCAGGCGACGGCGTTGCCGCCGTAGGTGCCGCCCTGCGAGCCCGGCCACGCCTTGCTCATCAGCTCCTCGCTCGCGGCGATGCCGGAGATGGGGAAGCCGGAGGCGATCCCCTTCGCCAGGGTGATGATGTCGGGCTTCACGTCGAAGTGCTCGTGGCCGAACATCTTGCCGGTGCGGCCGAAGCCGGTCTGGACCTCGTCCATGACGAGGAGGATCCCGTGCTTGTCGGCCCGTTCGCGCAGCCCCTGGAAGAAGGCGGTGTTGCCGGGGATGTAGCCCCCTTCGCCGAGGACCGGCTCGACGATGAAGGCGGCGGTCTCCTGCGGTGAGGTGAGCGTCGCGAGGATGTAGTCGAGCTCCTTGAGGGCGAAGGCGGTGGCCTCCTCCTCGCTCCAGCCGTAGCGGTAGGCGGTGGGGAAGGGGGCGACGTGGACCCCGCCCATGAGCGGGCTGAAGCCGGCCGAGAAGCGGGTGCCGGAGGTCGTCATCGTCGCCGTCGCGACGGTGCGGCCGTGGAAGCCGCCGTGGAAGACGATGACATTGGGCCGACCGGTCGCCTGCCGCGAGAGGCGGAGGGAGGCCTCGAGCGCCTCGCTGCCGGAGTTGGCGAAGAAGAGGCTGTCGAGGTGCGAAGGGAGGACCCCCTGCAGTTTGTCGACGAGGGCGAGCAGCGGCTGGTGCATGACCGTCGTGTACTGGCCGTGGATGAGCTTGCCGACCTGCTCCTGCGCGGCGGCGACGACCTTGGGGTGGCAGTGCCCGGTGCTCACGACGCCGATGCCGGCGGTGAAGTCGAGGTGGCGGTTGCCGTCGACGTCGAAGATCTCCGAGCCGAGGGCGTGGTCGATCGTCACGGGGGTGGCCTGCTTCAGCAGGGGGGACAGCGCTGTCATCGGGACCTCCGAGGTGGGGTTGTTCGTCTGATTGTTGACAATACGTCTACGGTTGGGGAGACGGCAAGGACGCTGACGAAGGAGCCTTCCATGACGACCACGGACACGCCAGAGGTCACCCGCGAGCAGGAGCGCGAGGCGATCGCCTCGGTGCCCACCGGCCTCTTCATCGGGGGCGAGTGGCGCACGACCCGCGCGACGATGCCCGTCGACGACCCGTCGACCGGCGAGCACCTCTCGAGGTCGCCGACGCCGACCCCGACGAGGCCGCGGCGGCCCTCGACGCCGCCGTCGCGGCCCAGGCGGAGTGGGCGCAGGTGCCGCCCCGCGAGCGCAGCGAGATCCTCACCCGCGCCCGTGACCTCATGCTCGCCGACGTCGACCGGCTCGCCCTGATCATGACCCTCGAGATGGGCAAGCCCCTGGCCGAGGCGAAGGGGGAGGTGGCCTACGCCGCCGAGTTCTTCCGCTGGTTCGCCGAGGAGGCCGTGCGCATCGACGGCGGCTTCATGACCGCGCCGGCGGGCGGCTCGCGCTTCCTCGTCGCCAAGCAGCCGGTCGGCCCGTGCATCCTCATCACCCCGTGGAACTTCCCGATGGCGATGGGCACCCGGAAGATCGGGCCGGCCATCGCCGCCGGGTGCACGTCGGTCATCAAGCCGGCGGCCGAGACGCCGCTGTCGACCCTCGCGCTCGCCGACATCCTCGTGCAGGCGGGCTTGCCGGCGGGTGTGGTCAACGTCGTGACGACGAGCAAGAGCGACGACGTCATGCGCCCGATGATCCTCGACCAGCGCTCGCGCAAGATCTCCTTCACCGGGTCGACGCCCGTCGGCAAGCACCTCCTCGAGCTCGCCGCGAAGACCGTCATGCGAACGTCGATGGAGCTCGGCGGCAATGCCCCCTTCCTCGTCTTCGACGACGCCGACCTCGACGTCGCCGTCGAGGGGGCCATGGCCGCGAAGATGCGCAACATCGGCCAGGCCTGCACCGCGGCCAACCGGATCCTCGTGCAGCGTGGCGTCGCCGCGGAGTTCGCCCGCCGGCTGGGAGAGCGGATGGGCGCCCTGCCGATGGGCCGCGGCGTCGAGGACGGCGTCGTCGTCGCCCGCTCGTCAACCAGAAGGCGGTCGACAAGGTCGACGAGCTCGTCCGCGACGCCCTCGACCGCGGGGCCACCGCGCAGCTCGGCGGCGCCCCCGCGGACCGCGACGGCTACTTCTACCCGGCGACCGTGCTCACCGGCGTGCCCGCGGAGGCGCAGATGGGCAGCGCCGAGATCTTCGGCCCGGTCGCGGCGATCACCGAGTTCGACACCGAGGAGGAGGCGATCGCGCTGGCCAACGACACCCCCTTCGGCCTGATCTCCTACGTCTTCACCCAGGGGCTCGACCGCGGGCTGCGGGTGAGCGAGGCCCTCGAGGCCGGCATGGTCGGCCTCAACCAGGGCGTCGTCTCCAACCCCGCCGCTCCCTTCGGCGGGATCAAGGAGTCCGGCGTCGGCCGCGAGGGCGGCTTCACCGGCATCGACGAGTTCCTCGAGACGAAGTACATCGGCGTGCGGATGGGCTGACTCAGCCCCGCAGGTCGGTGGCGCTCTCCCCGTGCTCGGCGAAGTCCTCGGCGGTCACGGGGCCCTCTGCGGGCTGCGTGATCCGCACCGGGTTGCCGAAGGGGTCCCGCAGCGCGCAGTCGATGCCGTAGGGGCGCTCGGTCGGCTCCTCGGTGAACTCCACCCCCTTCGCCCGCAGGTCCTCGTAGGTGGCCCGGCAGTCGTCGGTCGTGAGGATGGCGGCGGCTCCGAGCGCGCCCTTGGTGAGCAGGTCCCGCAGCTGGGCCGCGGTCTCCTCGTCGACGAAGGGAGCGCCCGGCACCTCGAGCATGATCTGCCGGTCGGGCTGGGCGGGCAGCGCGATGGTGAGCCAGCGCATGAAGCCCAGATCGACGTCGGCGCTCACCTTGAAGCCGAGCTTGCCGCAGTAGAAGTCGAGGGCCTGGTCCTGGTCGAGGACGTAGACGGAGTGGTGGCTGATTCCTGTGAGCATGGTTCCAACCTAGGGACGCGGCGGCTGGGGCGCTTCTCCGAAACTGCTCGGTCTCGTCCACCGCGTCACCACGCACCCCGGCGCGGCGATCGGCGCTTCGTCGCGGAAGTCGCTCGGCGTGCGCCCGGTGACCCGACGGAAGGTCCGGCTGAAGGTGCCGAGGCTGTCGTAGCCGACGGCCAGCGCGACCTCGGTGACGCTGCGGTCGTGGTCGCGCAGCAGGGTCATCGCCCGCTCGATCCGCCGCCGCTGCAGGTAGCGGTGCGGCGTCTCGCCGAAGGTCGCCGCGAACTGCCGGGAGAAGTGCGCCGGCGACATCAGTGCCACCCGGGCGAGCGAAAGGATGTCCAGCTCGCTCGCGTAGTCGCGGTCCATGGCGTCCCGTGCCCGCAGCAGGCGGCGGTTCTGGTCCTCCCGCGGCGTCATGGTCATGGGGTCACGCTAGAGGCACCATGGAACCCATGACCCTCCAGCACATCGCCCTCGAGTCCGACTGGCAGGCAGCGCAGTCCGCCGGCAGCTACCCCGTGTCCACGCGCGGGCGGACGATCACCGAGGAGGGCTTCATGCACTGCAGCGGCTCGCCGGAGCAGCTTCAAGGAGTCCTCGGCCGCTTCTACGCCGACGTCACCGAGCCGCTCCTGCTCCTGACGATCGACGAGGCCTCGCTCGACGGGCACGGCCTCGACGTGCGCTACGAGCCGGCGGTCCTCGGCGGCGACGAGCTCTTCCCGCACGTCTACGGCGGGGACCTGCCGATCGGGTGCGTCAGCCAGGTCGACCGCCTCCGCTGACCGACGAAGGGGAGTCAGCTCCCCTTCGCGATGTCGGCCGTGATCGCCCGGGTGACCTCGACGAGGTCACCCGGCGCGAGCTCGAGGTCCAGCCCCCGCCGCCCACCGCTGACGAAGACGGTGTCGTAGGTGAGGGCTGACTCGTCGAGCACCGTTGTCAGAGAGCGCTTCTGGCCGATCGGGCTGATCCCGCCGACGACATAGCCGGTCGTCTTCTCGGCGAGGGCGGGGTCGGCCATGCTCGCCTTCTTCGCGCCGACGGCGGCCGCGAGGGCCTTGAGGTCGAGCTGGCCGGTCACGGGGACGACGCCGACGACGAGGCCGTGGTCTCGGGGGAGATCGGTCTGCGCGAGGAGGGTCTTGAAGACCCTCGCCGGCTGGACCCCGAGCGCCTCTGCGGCCTCCATGCCGTAGGACTCGGCCCGCGGGTCGTGGTCGTACGCGCGCTCGACGAACTCGACCCCGGCCGCAGCCAGCGCCTTCGTCGCGGGGGTGGCGCCGCCCTTCGTCTTCTTGCCCATGGGACCAGTCTGCTAGGTCCCGCAGTAGGTGATGTAGCCCCGCGTGAAGTCGGGGTCGGCCGGCTCCGTGTAGCGCTCCAGCCCCGGCTGCTCGACGAAGGGGGACCGGAGCACCTCGAGCAGCTGCTCGAAGGGAGCGAGGTTGCCCGCGTGCGCCGCGGCGAGGGCCTCCTCGACGAGGTGGTTGCGGGGGATGTGGACGGGGTTGGTCTCGTCCATGATCTCGGCGCTGTCCGCGGGGGCCTTGCCCTCGCCGTGCAGGCGGGTCAGCCACCGGTCCCGCCAGGCCTGCCACCGCGCCACGTCCCGGACGCGGTCCAGGGTCGGCGTCGGCTCGTCGCGCAGCACCCGGGAGAGGTCGCGGAAGAGGCCGGTGAAGTCCAGCGACTCGTCCGCGGCGATCTGCAGCAGGTCCTCGACGAGCGCGTTGTCCCCGGCGACGTCGCGGACGAGGCCGAGCTTGATGCGGAAGTTGTCGAGCACGTGCTGCTCGTAGGCCGGGGTGAAGGCCTCGAGCCGCTCCTGCGCCTGCGTCACGAGGTCGTCGGCCTCGCCCTCGGCGAGCGGGATGAGGCACTCGGCCAGCCGCGCCAGGCCCCACAGCGCCATCGTCGGCTGCGCGGAGTAGCGGTACCGGCCAGCGGTGTCGACGCTGCTGAAGAAGGTCTCCGGGTCGTAGGCGTCGAGGAAGGCGCACGGGCCGTAGTCGATCGTCTCGCCGGAGAGGGTCATGTTGTCGGTGTTCATCACCCCGTGGATGAAGCCGAGGGACATCCACTGCGCGATGAGCTCGGCCTGTCGCTCGACGACCGCGGTGAGCAGAGCCATCGGGTCGTTCTTCGGGATGTCGGGGTGGTGCCGGGCGCGGGCGTGCTCGACGACGGCGGCGAGCTGCTCGAGGCTGCCCTGCGTGGCGACGAGGACGAGGGTGCCGATGCGCAGGTGCGAGGCGGCGACCCGGGTGAGGACGGCGCCCGGCAGGGGCCGCTCGCGCAGCACCGGCTCACCGGTTGCGACGGCAGCCAGGGCCCGCGTCGTCGGCACGCCGACCGCGTGCATGAACTCGGAGACGAGGACCTCGCGCAGCACGGGCCCCATGACCGCGCGGCCGTCACCGCCCCGGGAGAAGGGGGTGCGCCCGGACCCCTTGAGCGCGATGTCGCGGCGTCGGCCGCGGGTGTCGACGACCTCCCCGAGCAGGTGGGCCCGACCGTCGCCGAGCATCGGGGAGAGGTGACCGAACTGGTGGCCGGCGTAGGCCTGGGCGATCGGCTCCGATCCCTCGGCGACGGCATTGCCCGCGAGGACCGCGACGCCGTCCGGGGAGCGCAGGGCGTCCGGGTCGAGGCCGAGCTCGACGGCGAGGTCGTCGTCGAGCGCAGCAGCTCGGGGGCGCGCACGGGGACCGGGTCGACCCGCGCCCCGAGCCAGCCGAGATCACGGACGAAGGTGTTGTCGCAGGGCCACCTCATGCCCCCACCATCGCAGACGCTCACGCGTGCTCGGCCGTGTAGCTCAGCTTGAGCTGCCCCTTCTTGGTGCGCACGCGGGTGATCTGGATGCCGGTGAGGTCGGCCGTCGTGCGCACGTGCGTCCCACCACACGGGTCGGTCTGCAGGCCCTCGATCGTCACCCGGCGCACGCCCTCGGCGTCGACCTCGGCGCTGTAGGGCAGAGCCGCGGCGACGTGCTCGCGGGCCCGGGCGAGGATCGTCTCGACGAGCGCGGCCTTCTCCTCCTCGCCCTCGGGCAGGGAGCCGCCGTCGACGTCGTAGAGCAGGAAGGCCTGGCCCGGCGCGTGGCTCAGGCCGACGTTGACGAACCCGAGCGGCACGACGCACGCGTCGAGCAGGTGGCCGGCCGAGTGGAGCGCCGCGTGCCGACGCCGCACCTCCGGGTCGATCGCGACGTGCACGCTCTCGCCGACGGCGGGCAGGTCGCCCTCGGGGTGCAGCCACACCGCTGCGTCGTCTTTGCTCACCGAGACGGGACCACCGTCGACGGTGACGATGTCGTCCGGCTGGCCGCCCCCCTTCGGGTGGACGATGCCCTCGCGCACGGCAATGCCGGGAGTCGGCTCGTCGCACACCGCGACGACCTCGGTGTCGACCTCGTAGAGGTGGGTGTCGTCCCAGTACGCGCGGCGCTGCTCCATGGCGCCATTGAAGCAGCCGCGCGCGCTCCTCCCTTCGCCTGACGTCCACCTCCCGTCAACCTGACCTTGGTATCCATCACGCATGCAGCAGAACCTCCGCGAGTACATCGACCGGCTCATGGTCGAGGGCTACACCGTGCGTGACGACCAGGGCGACGACCCGATGCTCATCGCCCCCGACGGCAAGGCCGTCGAGACCTGGCGGGAGAACTACCCCTACGACTCCCTCATGGAGCGCGAGGAGTACGACGTCCAGAAGTACCTGCTGCAGATCGAGCTGTTGAAGTTCCAGAACTGGGCCAACGACACCGGCCGCAAGTTCGTCGTCCTCTTCGAGGGCCGCGACGCGGCGGGCAAGGGCGGCACGATCAAGCGCTTCACCGAGCACCTCAACCCGCGTGGTGCCCGCGTCGTCGCCCTGACGAAGCCGAGCGACCGCGAGCTCGGGCAGTGGTACTTCCAGCGCTACATCCAGCACCTGCCGACGAGTGGCGAGATCGTCCTCTTCGACCGCTCCTGGTACAACCGGGCCGGCGTCGAGCGGGTCATGGGCTTCTGCAGCGACGAGCAGTACGAGGGCTTCATGGACCAGGCGCCGAAGATCGAGCGGATGCTCGCCGACGCCGGGGTGCACGTCACCAAGCTGTGGTTCTCGGTGACCCAGCAGGAGCAGCGGACCCGCTTCGCCATCCGCCAGATCGACCCGGTGCGCCGGTGGAAGCTCTCCCCGATGGACCTCGAGAGCCTCGACAAGTGGGAGGCCTACACCGAGGCCAAGGAGGAGATGTTCCGGCGGACCGACACCCGGCATGCGCCGTGGACGGTCATCAAGTCCAACGACAAGAAGCGTGGTCGGATCAACGCGATCCGCTTCTTCCTCAACCAGTTCGACTACGAGGGCAAGGACCCCCAGGTCGTCTTCACGCCGGACCGCAAGGTCGTCTCCCGAGGCCGCAAGACCGAGGGCGACTGACGCCTCCCTCGCCCTCGGTCCCCGGGCAGGTCCCACGCTCCGCGTGGACGGGCGACCGTGGCCGTCTCGTAGGGCCGAACCGGGTCGACATCGTCGACCGCCCGGGTGCAGGGTGACCTCGTGACCCACGACCCCGTCCCGACCCGCGCCCCGCGCGGCCGGGCCCTCGCTGACATCGGCCCGATCGAGCAGCTGCGCGCCGGCCGCCTCGGTGTCCGCCTGCCGCTCCTGCTCGCCGGGCTCTTCCTCTACGGCGCATCCATGGCGATGGTCCTGCGCGCGACCCTCGGCCAGATCCCGTGGGACGTGCTGCACGTCGGCGTCTCGCACCACATCCCGCTGAGCTTCGGCACGATCGTCATCGGCGTCTCGCTTCTCGTGCTGCTCGGGTGGATCCCCCTGCGGCAGAAGCCCGGTCTGGGGACGATCGGCAACGCCTTGCTCATCGGGCCGTCCGCCGACCTCGTGCTGTCTGTCCTCGACGAGCCGATCGGCATGGTCTGGCGCATCGCCCTGCTCCTCGGGGGCGTGGTGCTCAACGGCGTCGCGACCGGCATGTACATCGGCTCGCAGTTCGGCCCCGGCCCGCGCGACGGGCTGATGACCGGCCTGGCCCGCATCACCGGTGGCTCGATCCGACTCGTGCGCACCGGCATCGAAGTCGCCGTCGTCGCCGTCGGCTGGCTGCTCGGCGGCACCGTCGGCGTCGGCACGGTGCTCTACGCGGTGGCCATCGGGCCGCTGGCCCAGCTCTTCCTGCCGCTCTTCACCGTCGACCTGAAGCGCCCCGTCCCACCCATCGATATATAACTGGACATTATGGATTGAATCATGTCACGTTATGGGTAGGTCATGAGTCCCAGCGCGAAGCCCCGGCTGGCTGGGCGGCAACCCTCCTCCCTTCGGTGGGGTGCCCCGGGTGAGGACCTGGGCTCGGTCGACCGACCGGGCCAAGCGAGGGGCGTCGCCGCCCCGTGACCCACACAGGAGCACGCATGTCCGCCACCGCCACCGCCTCGACCATCCTCACCTCGAGCGTGCAGGGCCGCCTCGTCACCGGGACCGAGGTCGCGATCACCGCCCGCCAGCACGAGTTCACCATCGACGAGCCGGAGAGCCTCGGCGGCGCCGACAAGGGCGCCAACCCCATCGAGCACCTGCTCGCGGCCCTCGCCTCGTGCACCGTCATCAGCTACCAGGTCTGGGCCGGCAAGCTCGGCATCGCGGTCGACTCCGTCGACGTCGACCTCGAGGGCACGATCGACCTCGCCGGGTTCTTCGGCACCGACGAGGCCGTGCGCCCCGGCTTCCAGGGGATCGAGCTGGGCATCCGGGTCGCCTGCCCGGCAAGCGAGGCGGACTACCGCCGCCTCGAGCAGGCCGTCGCCGAGCACTGCCCCGTCCTCGACAACCTGACGCAGGGCGTGCCGGTCACGACAACCCTCGAGGTCGCCACTGCCGCCGCCTGACGTCGGTTGCTACGCTTGCTACATGGCAACCATCTCGCATCGGGAGCTCCGCAACGACAGCGCCGAGGTGCTGCGTCGGGTGGCGGCGGGTGAGAGCCTGACCGTGACCAACCGAGGCGAGCCGGTTGCGCGAATGGTGCCCCTGGGGGGTTCTGCATTCGAGGAGGCGGTCGCGTCGGGGCAGGTGCAGCCAGCGCGTGCGGCGCGGGACTTCTCGAGCATCCACCGAGTCGAAGGCGTGGACACGGCCGAGGTGCTCGAGGACCTCCGAGGCGATCGATGATCGTCTACCTCGACACGTCCGCGGCCTTCAAGCTGCTGGCGGCCGAGGCGGAGTCGGAACCCCTGGCGGCCGCGCTCACCGCACTGGATCCCGCCGACGTCCTGCTCTCCTCCAGGCTGCTCTTCACCGAGCTGCACTGCGCAGCCCAGCGCCGATCGGTGTGGGACGTGACCGCGGTCAACGCCGTGCTGGAGATGATCACCCTGGCCGACGTCACCCGTGAGGACCTCGACCGAGCAGCGACGAGCGGATGGGGGCTGCGCAGCGCCGACGCGATCCACCTTTCCACGGCCCTGCGGATGCAGTCGGAAGTGCTGGCCGCGTACGACCGAGAGCTGTGCGCCGCGGGGGAGTCGGCCGGTCTTCGCCTGCTCCGGCCGGGGGTTACCGACTAGCGCACGACCTCGCGCAGGCTCCCGTCGACCCGACGGGTCCATCCCCGTGAGTCGAGGTGCTCGAGCAGCGGCACGGCGACCCGGCGGGTCGTGCCCAGCGCCTGACGCGCAGCGCTCAGGGTGAATGGCTGCTCCAGCCCCGCGAGCAGTCGCATCGCGTGCGCCGGACCGCTCGGCAGGAGGACGACGTCGTCGGGCAGCCGCAGCAGCCGGCCGAGGCGCGCCGCCGCGGCGAGCTCCGCGGGGCCCAGCCCGAGGTCGTCGAGGTCGCCTCTCTCCGGCGCGACGAAGGGAGTGGCCCGCAGCCTCTCCTCGAGAGCCGCGACCCCCGCCTCCGCGTGCCCCAGGCCAGCGGCGGTCGGGTCGTGGACCCGGCCGTCGGTGATCGTCAGGCCGGTGTCGGGGACGAGGGCACGGACGAGGGCGACCCCGAAGTCGTCGGGCAGGTGATCGGGCAGCAGGAGGTGGCGGCCCGCCTCGTGCAGCGGCACTCCGGCGCTCAGGGGGTCGCTCTCGTGCTCGGCGCGCAGGACGGCGACCAGACGCACCCGCCACGCCTCGCGGGCGAGCGGGTCGACCCACCAGTCGCCTTGACGCACGGCGTCGGGGGGAGGGGGGAGGCCGAGTCGGTCGAGCACCTCGACCCGCTCGGCAAGGCGCGCGGACAGCCCGGGCCCACCCCGAGCGAGGCGGTCCGGTCCGGGTCGGCCTGCCCGAGCGCCTCGGCTCGCAGTCGGGCCGCGCCACGTCGGACGAGGGGGAGCGGGTCGACGTCGAGGACCCGCACGGACCACAGCCGTCGGCTGCCCGGGTCGCGCAGGATCGCTCGGTCACCCACCCGCCACGGCAGGTCGACGCTCGCCGACAGCCGCGCGAGGTCGTCGCCGAGCGGCCGCACGTGCACCGGCACGTCGACCGACCCCACGTGCAGCGTCGCTTGTTCGGGTACCCGCATCTTCTTGAGGTCGCGAGCCCCCGCCGCGCCATGACCTCCCGCCAAACCCTGCATGACCCTAGGGTTTTGCGAAGTTGTGGGGACCTCGGTGAGCTGTACGTCGACGGTCGGGGCGAGCTCCCAGGCGTCGGGGGTGAGCAGCACGGCCGAGCGGCCGACGTCGTCGACGCGGCGGAGGTTGACCGCGGTCCGCGAGACCGGTCCGACGGACTCGCGCGCTTCGTCCTGGCTGTGCAGTCCGCGGACCGTCACCTCACGGGTGGCGCCGAGGTCGAGCAGCAGCAGTCGGTCGCCGGTGCGGACCGTGCCGGCGCCGAGCGTGCCCGTGACGACGGTGCCCGCACCCGACACCGAAAAACGCCCGATCGCACCAGAGTCGCACTGCCGCAGCGGGATCCGGCTCCGGCAGCCGGGCGGCGAGGTCGCCGAGGGCGGTGCGCAGGTCGTCGAGACCGACCCCCTTCGCCGCGGCGCCTCGACGGCAGGCACGTCGAGACCGGCCCCGGCCAGATGCCGACCCGCCTCGCCACGGACCGCTGCAGTGCGGTCGTCGTCGGCGAGGTCGCAGCGGGTGATGACGAGCAGGCCATCGGTGATGCCGAGCGCCTGCACCGCCGCGAGGTGTTCGCTGCTCTGCGCCTGCCAGCCCTGATCCGCCGCGACGACGAAGACCACGGCCGGCGCCGCCCCAGTCCCGACAGCATCGTCCCGACGAACCTCTGGTGCCCCGGCACGTCGACGAAGGCGATCTCGGCCCCACCCGGCAGGCGCGTCCACGCATAGCCGAGCTCGATGGTCAGCCCTCGGTCCCGCTCCTCCGACAGGCGGTCCGGGTCGCGCCCCGTCAGCGCCCGGACGAGCGTGGACTTGCCGTGGTCGACGTGGCCTGCGGTCGCCAGCACCCGCCTCATGACGAAGGGGGCTCCGCCCCGGTCCCGTGGTGGGCGGCGTTGTCGCCCAGGGCTGCTCGCAGCGCTCGCGCCACGTCGGCGTCACGGTCGGCCGGGATGCAGCGCAGGTCGACCAGGCCGCGGCGCCCTCGACACGAGCGAGCACGACGGGCACGCCATCGGTGGGCCGACGCAGCCGCTCGACCGCCTCGACGGGCACTTCGACCGCCCAGGCCGGCAGTGGCAGGCGCCGGGGGCGCCTCCGCCGCCGACGCGGCCGTCGACGGCGACGACCTCCCGGCCCAGCGCTGTCGCCAGGGTGTCAACCCTCGGCCGCAGCTAGTCAGCGGTGGCGTGGAGCGACGCGGTGACCGGCGGGACCGGGCCGCGCACGGTCGCCTCGAGCGCGGCGAGGGTGAGCTTGTCGACCCGCAGGGCCCGGGCGAGCGGGTGGCGCTGCAGCCGCTCGACGACCTCGGCGTCACCGAGGACGAGACCTGCCTGGGGCCCGCCGAGCAGCTTGTCGCCGCTGGCCGTCACGATCGTCGCGCCGGCGCGCAGCCAGGACGTCGCGTCGGGTTCGTCGGGCAGGAGGGGGTCAGGCGTCAGCAGCCCGGAGCCGATGTCGGCGACGACCGGCACCCGAGAGCCGTCGGGCCGGGTCAGACCGCGCAGGTCCTCGAGCCCGACGGCGGTCGTGAACCCGTCCACCCGGAAGTTGCTCGGGTGCACCTTGAGCACGCACCCGGTCTCGGGGCCGATGGCGTCGGCGTAGTCGCGCAGGTGCGTGCGGTTGGTCGTGCCGACCTCGCGCAGGCGCGCGCCGGTCGAGGCGATGAGGTCGGGCAGGCGAAATCCGTCGCCGATCTCGACCATCTCGCCGCGCGAGACGACGACCTCGAGCCCGGCGGCGAGGGCCGTCGTGGCGAGGACGAGGGCGGCGGCGCCGTTGTTGACCGCCAGTGCACCAGCGGCGTCCGGCACTGCCTCGAGCAGAGCTGCCAGGGCACCCGCACCCCGTCGGCTGCGGGCTCCGGTCGTCAGGTCCATCTCGACGTCGACATAGCCCGCAGCATCGACGACCGCGTCGATCGCGCTGGGGGACAAGGGTGCTCGCCCGACATTGGTGTGCACCACGACGCCCGTCGCGTTGAGCACCGGCGTGAGCGACGAGGCCCGGGTGGGCAGGGCCGCGAGGGCCGCGGCTGCGACCTCGTCCGGCGGGATCTCGCCGGCCCGCGCCCGCTGCTGGGCCGCGACGATCGCCGTGCGCACCACGGACCGGCCGAGACGCTCCGCCGCCACGACGAAGGGGGGATCCGCCAGCAGCGTGTCGGTGCGGGGGATCGACCGGCGCGGGTCCTCGTCCACGGGCGGGTCTCCCTTCGTCGGGCGTGGTGGTGGTCGTGAAGATCTGGCGGAGGCGGACGGGAATCGAACCCGCCAGACCGAGATGCTCGGCCTCACCGGTGTTGAAGACCGGGGGGACCACCAGGAACCCAGACGCCTCCACGGGCCACCCTAGGACCTCGCCGGGCCCGACACCGGCCGTGGGCCCTACGGTGTCGTCATGGAGCCGATCCGTCTGACCCAGTACGCGCGCGGCGGAGGCTGCGCCTGCAAGATCCCGGCCGGCGAGCTCGAGCAGATCGTCGCCGGTCTGCACGCCTCGGCGCCGCCCGGGGCAGACGTGCTCGTCGGGCTCGACGACGGTGACGACGCGGCTGCCGTGCGCGTCTCCGGCGGTCAGGCCGTGCTGTCGACCACCGACTTCTTCACCCCGGTCGTCGACGACCCCTACGACTGGGGGCGGATCGCGGCGGCCAATGCGGTCTCCGACGTCTACGCCATGGGCGGCGAGCCGGTCATGGGGATCAACCTCGTCGCCTGGCCGCGGGAGCTGCTGCCGACCGACCTGCTCCGCGAGGTCCTGCGCGGTGGCCTGGACCTCGCGACCGAGGCCGGATTCCCTGTGCTCGGTGGGCACAGCATCGACGCCCCCGAGCCGATCTACGGCATGGCGGTCACCGGCACGGCCGACCCCGAGCGGCTCATGCGCAACGACGCCGCCGAGGCGGGGCTGCCGATCAGCCTGACCAAGCCGCTCGGCGTCGGGGTGCTCAACAACCGGCACAAGGCGACCGGCGAGCGCAGCGAGGAGGCGATCGCCTCGATGGTCACCCTCAACCGTGACGCCTCCCGGGCAGCCGTCGCGGCGGGCATCCGGGCGGCGACGGACGTCACCGGATTCGGCCTGCTCGGCCACCTTTACAAGATGAGCCGCGCCTCCGGGGTCGCGGCCCGTGTTGACGCCGCGGCCGTGCCCTATGTCGCCGGTGCCCGCGAGGCCCTCGCCGCCGGCCACGTGCCCGGCGGCT
>NZ_JBNFOF010000006.1:0-33952 GCF_057364645.1 Janibacter sp. CFPM2_SD2 | reverse complement strand
GACCGGTGCCGGGGAGAGCACGGCGACGGTTGGTGGCACGACCGCCGGGACCGCCACGCCGGCCGGGCGACTCGTCCGGCACGGCCACGACGAGCGAGCCGGCGCCCCTTCGTCCTCGGCGGACCCGGACGAGGCCCAGACCGTCACCGGGCGCAAGGTGCACAAGTACGCCCAGGCCGGGCCGCGCAATCAGCCGAAGAAGACCCCGCGCAACCGGCGGGGGAAGGCGTGAGCCAGGTCGACCGCGACGTGCCGGCGCAGCTGCGGGAGCAGATCCTCGGTGCGCTGCGCGACGTGGCCGACTTCCCCGAGCCGGGCGTGACCTTCAAGGACATCACGCCCCTGCTCGGCGACGGGCGGCTCTTCGGCGAGGTGACCCGGGACCACGCACGGGTCTGGGACGGACAGGTCGACGTCGTCGCCGGGCTCGAGGCACGGGGCTTCATCTTCGGCGCGGCGGTCGCGCTGCACCTGGGTGTGGGGTTCGTCCCGGTGCGCAAGGCCGGCAAGCTGCCGGGCGAGACGGTCGGGCTCGACTACGCGCTGGAGTACGGCACGGCCCGCATCGAGGTACATGCCGACGCCGTCGCCCCGGGAGCCAGGGTGCTCGTCGTCGACGACGTGCTCGCGACGGGTGGGACGGCCCGAGCGGCGTGCGATCTCCTCGAGTCCTGCGGCGCAGAGGTGCCCGGCATCGAGGTCCTCGTCGAGATCGCCGCTCTCGGCGGACGCGCAGCGCTGGCGGGGCGTGACGTCCGCAGCCTCGTCACGGTCTAGGCTCACTCCATGAGCGAGCGCAACGCCGGCAGCAGCGGATTTTCTCCGCGGTCGCTCGCGCGCGCCTCGCTGGCTCGTATCGGCGGCGGACGAACCGCGACTCCGGGAGTCCTCGACCCGCTGCTGCAGATCGTGCGGCAGGGCCACCCCAAGGCCGACACCTCGATCATCGAGCGCGCCTACGTCGTCGCCGAGAAGGCGCATCGCGGGCAGGTCCGCAAGAGCGGCGACCCCTACATCACGCACCCGCTCGCGGTGACGACGATCCTCGCCGAGCTCGGCATGACGCCGGTGACCCTCGCCGCGGCGCTGCTCCACGACACGGTCGAGGACACCGACTACGGCCTCGACGACCTCGAGGAGGAGTTCGGCGCCGAGGTGGCCAAGCTCGTCGACGGGGTGACCAAGCTCGACAAGGTCACCTACGGCGACAATGCCCAGGCCGAGACCGTCCGCAAGATGATCGTCGCGATGGCGCGCGACATCCGGGTGCTCGTCATCAAGCTCGCCGACCGTCTGCACAATGCCCGCACCTGGCGCTACGTCTCCGCCGCCTCGGCCCAGCGCAAGGCGCAGGAGACGCTGGAGATCTACGCTCCGCTCGCGCACCGGCTGGGCATGAACACCATCAAGTGGGAGCTCGAGGACCTCGCCTTCGCGACGCTCTACCCGAAGGTCTACGAGGAGATCGTGCGCCTCGTCGCCGAGCGGGCGCCGGCCCGCGAGGAGTACCTCACCACGGTCAAGGCCCAGGTCGTCACCGACCTGCGTGAGGCGCGGATCAAGGCGACGGTCACCGGGCGGCCGAAGCACTACTACTCCGTCTACCAGAAGATGATCGTCGGCGGCCGTGAGTTCGGGGAGATCTACGACCTCGTCGCGGTCCGGGTCCTCGTCGACACCGTGCGTGACTGCTACGCGGCGCTCGGCGCCCTGCACGCCCGGTGGAACCCGCTTCCCGGGCGCTTCAAGGACTACATCTCGCTGCCGAAGTTCAACATGTACCAGTCGCTGCACACGACGGTCATCGGGCCGCAGGGCAAGCCGGTCGAGATCCAGATCCGCACCCACCAGATGCACCGGCGGGCCGAGTACGGCGTCGCCGCGCACTGGAAGTACAAGGACCGGGGCAGCCCGGACGGCGGTCGCGTCGACGACGGCCAGGTGGGGGAGATGGCGTGGTTGCGCCAGCTGCTCGACTGGCAGAAGGAGACCTCCGACCCCAGCGAGTTCCTCGACTCGCTGCGCTACGAGATCACCACCCAGGAGGTCTACGCCTTCACCCCCAAGGGACAGGTCATCGCCCTGCCGGCCGGGTCACGGCCGTCGACTTCGCGTATGCGGTCCACACCGAGGTGGGGCACCGGTGCATCGGTGCCCGGGTCAACGGCCGTCTCGTGCCGCTGGACTCACCTCTCGAGAACGGTGACGCCGTCGAGATCCTCACCTCGAAGGCCGAGGGCGCCGGTCCGTCGCGCGACTGGCTGACCTTCGTGCGCTCGGCGCGCGCCCGCAACAAGATCAAGCACTGGTTCACCAAGGAACGCCGCGAGGAGATGGTCGACGCCGGCAAGGAGGCGATCGCCAAGGTCGTGCGCAAGCAGAACCTCCCGCTGCACCGCATCGTCACCGTCGAGAGCCTCACCGCCGTCGCGAGCGAGCTGCGGCGCCAGGACGTCGACGGCCTCTACGCCGCGGTCGGGGAGGGGCACGTCTCCGCGCAGCACGTCGTCTCGCGACTCATCGCCGCGGCCGGTGGCGAGGACGGCGCGACCGAGGACCTCGCCGAGGCCACCCTGCCCGGGCCCGTCGGGCGTCCGCGCAGCAGCGGCGACCCCGGGGTGGTCGTCCGCGGTGTCGACGACCTGTGGGTCAAGCTCGCGAAGTGCTGCACGCCGGTCCCCGGTGACGAGATCATGGGCTTCATCACTCGCGGCAACGGCGTCTCCGTGCACCGCGTCGACTGCCCCAACGCCTCGTCGCTGAAGAAGGAGGCCGAGCGGCTCATCGACGTCGAGTGGGCCCCGAGCAGCACGAGCCTCTTCCTCGTGCAGGTGCAGGTCGAGGCGCTCGACCGGGCCGGCTTGCTCTCCGACGTCACGCGCGTGCTCTCCGAAAGCGGGGTCAACATCCTCTCGGCCGCCGTGCAGACCTCACGCGATCGCGTCGCCGTCCTGCGGTTCACCTTCGAGATGGGCGACGTCGCGCACCTGAGTCACGTCATGGACCAGGTCAAGCGGATCGAGTCGGTCTTCGACTGCTTCCGGATCACGGGCGGCACCAGCAAGAAGGGGTGAGCTTCGCCCTGCGGAGCCTGCGGACCGCTCCCGGTGAGGAGGGGTGGCGCGCTGCCGAAGTCCTTCGTCGTCGTGTGGTCACGTCGTCGTTCTCGACTTCGGCTTGATGCTGCGCCACCCCTCCTCACCGTCCGCTGTGCTGCCGGCCGCCGTGTGACACGCGTCCAGTGCTGCTGCGCCGGATCTCCCGTCCGGGAGCGGGAGCGGACCCTTCGAGACGCTGCGGGCGCGGGCGGCCCTGCCTCTCAGGGACCGCGCGGGGTCAGCCGCCGAACTCGTCGAGCCCCTTGCGGGCCTGGTCGAGCCACGCCTGCTGGGCGTCGAGCTGCTCGCGCAGCTTCGTCGCGCGGGAGGTGTCACCCTTCGCCTCGGCTGCCTCGACGTCGGCCTGCAGCTCGGCGACCTTCGACTCCAGCTGGGTGACCATCGAGGAGGCGCGGGCCGACAGCTCCGGGTTGGAGGAGGCCCACTTCTTGTCCTCGGCCTCGCGCACGGTCTGCTCGACACGGCGCATGCCCTTCTCCATCCGGTCGATGTCGGCGCGCGGGACCTTGCCCGCAGCCTCCCACCGCTCCTGGATGCCGCGCAGCGCGGCCTTGGTGCGCTCGAGGTCCTTGACCGGCAGCAGGGCCTCCGCCTCGGCGAGCAGGCCTTCCTTGACCTCGAGGTTGCCCTGGTGCGCCTCGTCCTCCTTGGCGGCCTCGGCGTCCTTGGCGTTGAAGAAGGTGTCCTGGGCGCTGCGGAAGCGCTCCCACAGGCGGTCGTCGTCGGCGCGGCCGGCGCGACCGGCGCGACGCCACTGGTCCATGAGGCGCTTGTAGGCGCCGGCCGTGGCATTCCAGTCGGTGGAGGTCGACAGGCGCTCGGCCTCGACGACGAGGTCCTCCTTGATCCCCTTCGCCTCGCCGCGGGACTGCTCGAGGTGGGCGAAGTGCGAGCGCCGTGCCTTGTCGAAGCCGTTGCGCGCCTTGGAGAAGCGCTGCCACAGCGCGCTCTCGACGTCCTTGTCCAGCCGGACCTTGCCGCGCTGGTGGGCCTTCCACTCGTCGAGCAGGGCGCGCATCCGCGCGGTCGACTGCTTCCACTGGACCTTCTCGACCGGCTGGGCGGCGATCTGCTCGGCCTCGGCGACGATCTTCTCGCGCTCGGCGCCGGCGACCTTCTTGGCCTCGGCGCGCTCGGCGGACTCGGTCTGGCGCTTTGCGGTCAGGCCCTCCTCGAGCTCGCCGATGAGGGTGGCGAGGGCGGGCAGGTCGCCCACGACGTTGGGCTGCTCGGCGTGCTCGCGCAGGGACTTCAGGCCGTCGGCGATCTCCTTGGCCGAGACGTCGTGGGAGTCGAGGCGCTGCCGCAGCAGGGTCGCCGAGGCGAAGAGCTCGTCGTACTTGCGCGCGAAGTACTGCAGCGCCTCCTCGGGCGTGGCGCCCGGGTAGGAGCCCACCTCACGCTCGCCGTCGCCCTCGCGCACGTAGACCTTGCCCTCCTCGTCGGCGCGGCCGAAGGCGGCTGACGCGGAGTGGTCGTCGGTGACCGCAGGCACCTCGGGGGCCGGGGTCACGGAGGGGCGGGGGGCCATGCGGGCCAGGGCCGCAGGCGAGGGCGCAGCGGGGCGCGGGGCGTTGGTGTCGTCACTCACAGGCCCGAGGTTACCCATTCCCACGGCTCGTGCGTGGGCGCACGTAGGGTTGGGACGTGCTCACCGTGTCCTTCCCGGCCCAGGCGTTCGGGACCAACTGCTATGTGCTCGCCGATGCCCCCGGCGAGGAGTGCATCATCGTCGACCCCGGGATCGGCATCGAGGAGACGCTGCGGGAGGTGCTCGCCACGCACCGGCTCAAGCCGGCAGCGGTGCTGCTCACCCACGGTCACGTCGACCACGTCTTCTCCGTGACGCCCGTCTGCGGGGGCGAGCTCGCGCCTACATCCACACCGACGACCGCTACCGCCTCGAGGACCCGCTGTCCGGCTCCTCGCTCGGACCTGCCCTCAGCGGCATGCTCGAGCAGCAGTTCGGCAAGCAGGTCACTTGGCGCGAGCCGGAGCGGGTCGTCGAGATCCGGGACAGCGAGACGGTGACCGTTGCCGGTCTCGAGCTCGAGGTCGCCCACGCACCCGGCCACACCGAGGGCTCAGTCGTCTTCGGCATGGGCCGGGTCCCCGACGGCATCCCCGACGAGGCGCAGGTCGACCGCACCCTGATCACGGGTGACGTGCTCTTCGCCGGGTCCATCGGCCGCACCGACCTCCCGGGCGGGTCGCACGAGGCGATGCAGGACTCCCTTCGTCGCGTCGTCCATCCGCGGCCCGACTCGAGCCTCGTCCTGCCCGGCCACGGACCGGCGACGACGCTCGGCCGTGAGAAGGCGACCAACCCGTACCTGCAAGGACTGTGATGACTGACCGCACCGCGCCCCGCCCGACGAAGGTCACGCCCCTGTCGGGCTTCCCCGAGTACCTGCCCGAGCAGCGGGTCGTCGAGCAGCACTTCATCGACGTCATCCGCTCGACCTTCGAGCTCCACGGCTTCCCCTCCATCGAGACCCGCGCCGTCGAGCCGGTCGAGCGCTTGCTGGGCAAGGGGGGTGATGCCGACAAGGAGATCTACGGCATCCACCGCCTCGCCGAGGACGAAGGGGGTCCCGCCGCCGGTGGTCGTGAGGGCGAGCTCGGCCTGCACTTCGACCTGACAGTGCCCTTCGCCCGCTACGTGGTCGAAAACGCCGGCAAGCTCAACTTCCCCTTCCGTCGTCACCAGATCCAGAAGGTCTGGCGCGGCGAGCGTCCCCAGGAGGGTCGCTACCGCGAGTTCACGCAGTGCGACATCGACGTCGTCGACGCCGGCGAGCTCGCGCCGCACTTCGAGGCCGAGATGCCGCTCGTCATGGCGGAGATCTTCGCCAAGCTGCCGATCCCGCAGATGGTCATCCAGGTCAACAACCGCAAGATCCCCGAGGGCTTCTACCGGGGTCTGGGCATCGAGGACGTCGCGGGCACCCTGCGCATCGTCGACAAGCTCGACAAGATCGGCCCGGACAAGGTGGCCGCCCTGCTCGTCGAGGCCGGGCGCACGCCCGAGCAGGCGCGAGCCTGTCTGGCCCTCGCGGAGATCCGCACCGAGGACACCTCCTTCGTCGAGCGGGTCCGGGAGCTCGGCGTCGAGCACCCGGTCCTCGACGAAGGGTTGGTCGCCCTGGCCGGCGTCATCGAGACGGGCGCGGCCGCTGTACCCGGGGCGATGGTCGCCGACCTGCGCATCGCCCGCGGGCTCGACTACTACACCGGCACGGTCTACGAGACCCAGCTCGTCGGCTACGAGTCGTGGGGCTCCTTCTGCTCCGGCGGTCGCTACGACGAGCTGGCGAGCGACGGGCGGACCACCTATCCCGGGGTCGGCATCTCCATCGGTCTCTCGCGGCTGCTCGGTCTGCTCCTCGGCAAGGGCCTCGTCGGGGCCAGCCGCAAGTCGCCGTCGGCGGTCCTCGTGGCCGTCACGGACGAAGGGAGCCGCCCCCGCTCCGTCGCCGTCGCCACCGCGCTGCGGGCGCGGGGCATCCCGTGCGAGGTCGCGCCCGCTGCGGCGAAGTTCGGCAAGCAGATCCGCTTCGCCGAGCGTCGTGGCATCCCCTTCGTGTGGTTCCCCGGAGCGGGGGAGGACGACGGGGACCAGGTCAAGGACATCCGCTCCGGCGAGCAGGTCGACGCGCAGGCGTCGGCGTGGGAGTGCCCGGAGGAGGACCTGCGGCCTCAGGTCATCGCGCTCGAGGGCTGAGCGGCGCCTGTCACGCGGCCGAGCCGCTCTGGGGGCGTCGCCAGGTCCACGCCCGCCCCTTGAGGGAGGGGTCCTCGCGCAGCTCGTTCGCCGGGTGCCAGGTGACCTGCGCGTCGGGGGGCGGGCGCGGTGGCGGGCATCGCGCGCCAGCAGGTCCTCGGCACCCCCACCAGGTGCTCCGTGGCTCTGCCGCCGCGAGATCTGGTGGGCGGGCGACGGGCAGCGCCGGCGCGACGGGGTCGGGCGGCTCGGGATCCGGCGGCCACGGACCGGGCTTGGTCGGGTCCACCGGCAGCAGGGCCAGGCGGTAGCCGATGTGACGCAGGAGGCTGTCGACCTTGTCGACGGACTGCACGCCGGCATCGCTCTCCAACCTGCCCAAGGAGGCGCGGCTCCACCCGACCTCGGCGGCCAGGTCGCGTTGGGTCAGGTGGTGCAAGCGACGGTGGAGCCGGGACAGGAGCCCGATCCGATCGGCGAGCCCCAGGTCGGCCCGGGCGGCCTCCAGCTCGCTCGCCTTGCTGGGGTGGGCGTATCCCCGAGGTGGGGGAGCAGGAACCTGGTCCTCGTCAACCAACCGGGGCCAGTAGAGGCAGTCGAGGCAGTCGTCGCAATCACCCGGTGCCGTGCAGACCGTGCACTCCATCGGGCAGGTGGTCTCGGGTTCGTGCGGATCGTGTGTGATCGTCATGATCCGATCCTTCGCCGTCCGCGTCGGGCTCGGGAGAGACACGACGAACCTGTGGATGGCAGCCCCTGCCACGCCCCGTCTGTGGACGACGGTCACGGGCGACGTTGCTCCGTACGACGGGCCGGGTGGGGGCCCGCGGGGCAGTGCCCACCTGCCCCGTTCGCTACGCCGCTGCTCCGTACGACGGGTATCGCTACGCAGGACCGTGCTCGCCGTACGGCGCAGCGCGGCCGTGCTCGTCGTACGGAGCAATGGCGAATACCGGGATGGCCCCCGTCGCTTGGCGGCTGGGCAGGTCCGGCTCGTCGTACGGAGCAATGGCGAATACCGGGATGGCCCCCGTCGCTCGCCGGCCGGGCAGGTCCGGCTCGCCGTACGGAGCAACGGCGTATGGGCCCGCGGTCCTCCCCGGTCGTCCGCTGAGCGGGTGGTCAGCGCCCGGAGCCGGGGGAGTCGCGAGAGCCCGCGGGCGGGCGCAGGCCGCAGTCGGCGAGCTCGAGCAGCGCGAGGCTGCGGATCACCTCGCTGTCGCCGCGCCGCCAGGCGCGGCCGGGTCGGAGCTGATCCGGGAGAGCGCCGGGAGCGGCTGGTTGGCCATGGCCCGCAGCGCGAAGAGGTCGAGGTCGTCCACGTCGTCGACGAGCGCCTGGGCCGCGGTGGCCCGCCGCACGAAACGCCACCGCTGGGACAGCCACAGCGCGCCGACGATGACGATCGGCGTGAGCGCGGTGACCCAGCCGAGCACGTCCGCCAATTTCTCGCAGGCATCGACGAGATCGCGACCAGCATCCTCGATCGACGTCCCCGCGCCCGCGGCGTCGCGGAAGGGATCGGCGACCCGGTCGTCGAGGATCGGCAGGTCGTCGACGCCGTCGCCCGCCGACTCCAGCCGTTCGCGGAAGCCGCTGCCGGCCGACTCGAGGCGCCGCCCCGGAGCGGCCAGCTGCAGCGTCGAGTCGTGGACGGCCAGCCCGATCCTCGCCCAGACCACGACCCAGGCGAGGAGGAAGAGGTCAGCGACGATCTGTCGGGTTCGACGCGCGGGCAGATCCGCGTAGAGCTTCATGCAGGCCATTACACTCCCGATCCGTGGCCCTGCCACCCGTGGGCACAATGGCGTGCCCGCGGCACATCCCCCCACGGAAGGCTGGACCGGTGAGCACGACCCCCATGGAGCGGGCCGTGCGGACCTGGCTGACCCAGCTGGACGTCGAGCGCGGCGTCTCCGCCCACACCCTCGCGGCCTACACCCGCGACGCGCGACGTTACGTCGACCACCTCGCGACGCACGGCGTCACCGACCCCGCCGACGTCACGGAACTCCACGTCTCGGGTTTCCTCGCCTCCCTTCGCTCCGGTGATGGCGACCACCCGCCGCTGGCCGCCAGCTCGGCCGCTCGCACGCTCGTCGCGGTGCGGGGCCTGCACAAGTTCCTCGCGCTCGAGGGCGAGACCACGCACAACCCGGCCCAGGACGTGGCGCCGCCGGCACCCCCTTCGCGCCTGCCCAAGGCCATCGGCCGCGACGAGGTGGTCCGCCTCATCGACGCCGCCGGCGTCGGCGACGGCCCGGTACCGCTGCGCGACCGGGCCCTGCTCGAGCTCCTCTACGGCACCGGTGCCCGCATCTCCGAGGCCGTCGGCCTCGACCTCGACGACCTCGACCTCGACATCGGCGCTGCGCGGCTGCTCGGCAAGGGCGGCAAGGAGCGGGTCGTCCCGCTCGGCTCCTATGCCGTCGACGCCGTGCGCGCCTGGCTGGTGCGGGCCCGTCCCGAGCTGTCGGCGAAAGGGGAGGGCCGGGCCGGCGCTCTTCCTCAACCGACGCGGGGCGCGGCTGTCCCGGCAGAGCGCCTGGGAGGTCATCACGACGGCCGCCGGCCGGGCCGACCTCGCCGGCCACGTCTCGCCGCACACGCTGCGCCACTCCTTCGCGACCCACTTGCTCGAGGGCGGGGCCGACGTGCGCGTGGTCCAGGAGCTGCTCGGGCACGCGTCCGTGACGACGACGCAGATCTACACGATGGTGACCGTCGACCAGCTGCGCGAGGTCTACGCACAGAGCCACCCCCGTGCCCGCTGATAGTGTCGTCGCTGATCAGCGAGAGGCTGACCGACCGCCAGACCCGATGGAGTGATCCGCCTGTGGCATCCGAGGTGACGCCGCCGCTCGACTTCGAGCACGACTTGGCCCAGCCGGGTCCGACCGGCCGACCCCTGCCCTCCTTCCCCGAGCCGCCGCCCCTGGCGTCGCACGGCCCGGCGCGCATCATCGCGATGTGCAACCAGAAGGGCGGCGTCGGCAAGACGACGACCACGATCAACCTCGGCGCGGCCCTGGCCGAGGCCGGCCGCAGGGTCCTGCTCGTCGACTTCGACCCGCAGGGTGCCCTCTCCGTCGGCCTCGGCGTGCCGACCCACACCCTCGACCTGACGATCTACGACCTGCTGGTCACCCGCGGCCACGAGATCACCGAGATCATCCAGCACACCGCCGTCGAGGGGCTCGACGTCGCCCCGGCCAACATCGACCTGTCGGCCGCCGAGGTCCAGCTCGTCGGCGAGGTCGCCCGCGAGCAGATCCTCTCGCGCGTGCTGCGCCCCGTCGTCGACGACTACGACGTCGTGCTCATCGACTGCCAGCCCTCGCTCGGCCTGCTCACCGTCAACGCCCTCACCGCGGCGCACGGCGTGATCATCCCGCTCGAGACCGAGTACTTCGCCATGCGCGGTGTCGCGCTGCTCGTCGAGACGATCGACAAGATCACCGACCGGCTCAACCCCGGCCTGACGATCGACGGCATCCTCGCGACGATGTTCGACGGACGCACCCTGCACAGCCGCGAGGTCGTCGGGTCGGTCGTCGAGCACTTCGGCGACAAGGTCTTCCACACGGTCATCTCCCGCACGGTGAAGTTCCCCGACGCCACGCTCGCCGCGGAGCCGATCACCACTTACGCCACCGGCCACTCGGGCGCCAACGCCTACCGTCAGCTGGCCCGCGAGCTCATCTCGCGCGGCGGCGCCCCCTGACGACCGTGGAGGCCCCCGAGGTCGCTGTCCCGGGCGGCGTCATCACCAAGCGGGGCGCCGAGCAGGCCTTCACCGTCCACCTCGACAACTTCGAAGGTCCCTTCGACCTGCTGCTCGGCCTGATCAGCAAGCACCAGCTCGACATCACCGAGATCGCGCTCGCCAAGGTCACCGACGAGTTCATGGCCCACCTGCGCGCGCTCCAGGCGAGCGAGCCCTCGTGGGACCTCGGCCAGACGAGCGAGTTCCTGCTCGTCGCCGCCACGCTGCTCGACATCAAGGCCGCCCGCCTGCTACCGAGCACCGGTGATGACGACGAGGAGGACCTCGAGCTCATCGAGGCGCGTGACCTGCTCTTCGCGCGGCTGCTGCAGTACCGCGCCTTCAAGGACGTGGCGCGCTTCCTCGGCGAGACGATGGCCGCGACCGGTCGGATGACCGCCCGCCAGGCCGGCCTCGAGCCGCACCTGGCCAAGCTGCTGCCCGAGCTGGTCATCAGCGTCACGCCCGAGCAGCTGGCGATGGTCGCCGCCCGCGCCCTGACGCCCAAGGAGCCCGAGACCGTCGGGCTGGCCCACCTGCACGCGCCCGCGGTGAGCGTGCGCGAGCAGGCGGTCGTGGTCGTCGACCGGCTGCGCCGCGACGGCACGACGTCCTTCCGGTCGCTCGTGCGCGACGCGGACTCGACGCTCGTCGTCGTCGCGCGCTTCCTCGCGCTGCTCGAGCTCTTCCGCGACAAGCAGGTCGTCTTCGAGCAGCCCGAGGCGCTCGGCGAGCTCGAGGTGAGCTGGACGGGCAGCGAGGAGGGCACCGTGGACGTCGGTGCCGAGTTCGACGAAGGGGAGGCCCCGCCCCCTTCGCCCGAGCAGGACGAGCAGGACGAGCGGGTCGTGGAGGAGAGCGATGACTGAACCAGACGCCCCGGTCCCGGAGGCGGTGCCGGAGGTGGCCGCGGAGGCCCTCGAGCCCGAAGGCGTCGAGCCCGAGGGCGACGACGTGCAGGTGGCCTTCGACGTCGGTGAGCTGCCGGGCGGCGCCCGGGCGGCCATCGAGGCCGTGCTCATGGTCGTCGAGGAGCCGGTCACCGACCACGCGCTCGCCTCCGCGCTCGAGCTGCCGGTCGAGGAGATCCGCGACCACCTCGCCGGCCTCGAGCGGCAGTACACCGACGGCTCGCACGGCTTCACCGTGCGCAACGTCGGCGGCGGCTGGCGCTTCTACAGCCACCACGCCTACGCGCCCGTCGTCGAGCGATTCGTCCTCGACGGCCAGCAGTCGCGCCTGACCGCGGCCTCGCTCGAGACCCTCGCCGTCGTCGCCTACCGCCAGCCGATCTCCCGCGCGCGCATCTCCGCCGTGCGCGGGGTCAACGTCGACGGCGTCGTGCGCACCCTGCTCACCCGTGGCCTGATCATCGAGGTGACCAAGGACGAGGAGTCGGGTGCGACGCTGTACGGGACGACGCCCTACTTCCTCGAGCGCATGGGCCTGAACTCCCTCGACGACCTGCCGCCCATCGCCCCCTACCTGCCCGACGCATCCGTGCTCGACGAACTCGTGAACGAGGCCCGCTGATGACCCCACCCCGCAACCGACGCCCCCGGAGACCCCAGGGACGCCCCGCGCGCACCGGACCGAAGAAGCCGCCGCGCCCCCGGCCGCCGACCCCCAGCCCGACCGGGGGACCACCGGTCGCAGCCGAACCGGCCAGCCGGACCTCGCGCCCCCGCCGCCCACCGGCCCGACGATCGACGTCCACAACCCCGAGGGCACCCGCCTGCAGAAGGTGCTGGCCGCCGCAGGCGTCGGCTCCCGCCGCGCCTGCGAGCTGCTCATCGCCGAGGGTCGCGTCGAGGTCGACGGCCAGGTCGTCACCGAGCTCGGGGTGCGTGTCGACCCCCTTCGCCAGACCGTCCACGTCGACGGCGAGCGGATCCAGCTCGACGAGTCGCGGGTCTACCTCGCCTTCAACAAGCCCGCCGGCGTCGTCACGACGATGTCCGACGAGCTCGGCCGGCTCAACATCGGCGACTACGTCGCCGGCCGTCCGGAGCGGCTCTTCCACGTCGGCCGCCTCGATGCCGACACCGAGGGCCTGCTCATCCTCACCAACGACGGCGACCTCGCCCACCGGCTGCAGCACCCCGCGCACGGCGTGCTCAAGACCTACATCGCGGAGATCCCCGGTCCGGTGCCCAAGGACCTCGGCAAGACGCTGCGCGCCGGCGTCGAGCTCGACGACGGGCCGGTCCAGGTCGACTCCTTCCGCATCGTCGACTCCAAGCCGGGCAAGGCGATCGTCGAGGTGATCCTCCACGAGGGGCGCAAGCACATCGTGCGTCGTCTCCTCGAGCATGTCGGTCACCCGGTCATCTCGCTCGTGCGCACCCAGGTCGGACCGATCACCCTCGGCTCGACGAAGTCCGGCCGCTGGCGCCCGCTCAGCCAGCGCGAGATCAGCGACCTCTACAAGGCTGCGGGGCTGTGACCGCCTCCACCGAGGCGAAGGGAGCGGCATCCGCCCTGCCCCCGGTGCACGTCATCGGGACCGGCCTCATCGGCGCGAGCATCGGGCTGGCGCTCACCGCCGCCGGTGCCGACGTCACGCTCGAGGACCAGTCGGAGACCTCGGTCTCGCTCGCCCGTGACCTCGGGGCAGGACGGATCAGCAAGGACGCGGCTCCCGGGGTCGTCGTCGTGGCCGCGCCGCCGGACGTCACGCCTCGACTCGTCGTCGCCGCCTTGCAGCGATGGCCCGAGGCCGTCGTCACCGACGTCGCGTCCGTCAAGCAGGTGATCCTCGCCGACCTCGTGCGCGCCGGGGTCGCCATCGAGCGCTATGTCGGCAGCCACCCGATGGCCGGCCGCGAGCGCTCGGGCGCGATCAGTGCGCGGGCCGACCTCTTCGAGGGTCGGGCGTGGGTGCTCTGCCCGCACGAAGGGAGCGACCCGACCGCCACGCAGGTCGTCGCCCGGCTCGCGCAGGCCACGGGTGCCGCGGTCACGACCCTCAGCCCCGCCGACCACGACGCCGCCGTGGCCGCCGTCTCCCACGCTCCGCAGGTCGCCGCCTCGCTCGTCGCGGCCCGGTTGGAGCACCTGAGCGAGCAGGCCGTGGGTCTGGCCGGCCAGGGCGTGCGTGACGTCACGCGGATCGCCGCGAGCGACCCCGGCCTGTGGACCCAGATCCTCTCCGGCAACGCCGGAGCCGTCGCACAGGTGCTGCGCGCGATGTCCCAGGACCTCGTCGGGATCGTCGAGGCCCTCGAGGCCCTGTCGACCGACCCGCACGTCGCGGACGCCCCCGGGGCCCGTGCGGTGCTCGCCCGCAGCATCGCCGACGGCAATGCCGGCCACGCCCGCATCCCCGGCAAGCACGGTGCGCCGCCCGCGGCCTACGCCGTGGTGCGGGTCGTCGTCGACGACCGGCCCGGTGAGGTGGCTCGGCTGCTCACCGAGATCGGCGAGGAGGGCGTCAACATGGAGGACCTGCGCCTCGATCACGGCCTCGGACTGCCCTTCGGCGTGGCGGAGATCTCCGTGCTCCCGGCCGCTGCCGGACCCCTCACCGAGGCCCTGCAGACCCGCGGGTGGCAGATCCACTCTTGAGCGGCGACTAGGCTGACCCCTCGTGACCAGCCAGCCCGCCCCCTTCGTCATCGGCATCGACGGACCCTCGGGATCCGGCAAGTCCAGCGTCTCGCGCGCCGTCGCCACCCGGCTCGGTGCCGGCTACCTCGACACCGGCGCGATGTACCGCGCCCTGACCTGGTGGTGCCGGCACACCGAGGTCGACCTCGGTGACGCCGATGCGATCATCGCGGCCGCGCTGAGCCTGCCGCTCGAGATCGGCGACGACCCGCAGACGCCGACGGTCGCGTCGACGGCGCTGACGTCGCCGCGGCGATCCGCACCAGCGAGATCAGCTCGCTCGTCTCGACCGTCGCGACCGTGCCCGAGGTGCGCGTCGAGATGCAGCGACGTCAGCGCGCGCTCATCGACGACATCTCCGCGCGCCACGGTGCGTGCGTCGCCGAGGGACGCGACGTCACGACCGTCATCGCGCCCGACGCCCAGGTGCGCATCCTGCTCACCGCGAGCGAGCAGGCCCGGCTGCGGCGCCGCTCGCTCGAGGTGCACGGCGCCACCGACGAGGCCGCCATCGCCGCGACCCGCGACCAGGTCGTGCGCCGCGACCGTGACGACTCGACCGTCTCGCAGTTCACCGAGGCCGCGGAGGGTGTGACCGTCGTCGACACCTCCGATCTCGACTTCGAGGGCTCGGTGGCCGCGGTGATGGACGTCGTCGCTGCTGCGCGAGCGAGCTGACACCCCCTTCGACAACGGCGGCCCCGACCGCCCACGGCTGCGACAATGGCCGTCACCACCGACTGACCAGGAGCATCGTGGACACCACCGAACCCACCGCACCCCACGGGGACGACGAGAGCGCCGAGGGCGTCGAGCGGGTGCTGCGTGCCGGGCTCGAGGACTTCGAGCTGACGGCCGAGGACCGCGCGATCATCGACGGCTTCCAGCCGGACGAGGAGGAGCACGCCGCCGGGCCGCTGCCCGTCGTCGCCATCGTCGGCCGGCCCAATGTCGGCAAGTCGACCTTCGTCAACCGCGTGCTGCGGCGCCGCGAGGCGGTCGTCGAGGACACCCCCGGCGTCACCCGTGATCGCGTCGCCTACGACGCGGAGTGGGCGGGCCGCCGCTTCACCCTCCTCGACACCGGTGGCTGGGAGATCGGCGCCGAGGGCATTCACCTGCGCGTCGCCGAGCAGGCCGAGGTCGCCATCGAGATGGCCGACGTCGTCGTCTTCGTCGTCGACGCCATCGTCGGTGCCACCGACGACGACGAGGCGGTCGTGCGACTGCTGCGCAAGTCCGGCAAGCCGGTCGTGCTCGTCGCCAACAAGGTCGACGACCAGCGCTTCGAGGCCGACGCGGCCGCGCTGTGGAACCTCGGCCTCGGCGAGCCGCTGCCCGTCTCCGCCCTCCACGGGCGGGGGAGCGGCGACGCCCTCGACGCCGTCCTCGACGTCATGCCCGAGGTCTCCGCATCGGCCAAGACACTGCCCGAAGGGGGCCCGCGTCGCGTGGCCCTCATCGGCCGGCCCAATGTCGGCAAGTCGAGCCTGCTCAACAAGCTCGCGGGGGAGGAGCGGGTCGTCGTCGACGACTTCGCCGGCACCACGCGTGACCCGGTCGACGAGATCATCGAGCTCGGCGGGCGCCCGTGGCGCTTCGTCGACACCGCCGGCATCCGGCGGCGGGTGCACCAGACCAAGGGCGCCGACTTCTACGCCTCGCTGCGCACCCAGGCGGCGCTCGAGAAGGCAGAGGTCGCCGTCGTGCTCATCGACACGCACGAGTCGATCACCGAGCAGGACCTGCGGATCATCAGCCAGGTCGTCGAGGCCGGGCGCGCGCTCGTCATCGCCTACAACAAGTGGGACATGCTCGACGAGGAGCGGCGCTTCTACCTCGAGCGGGAGATCGAGCGCGAGCTCGTGCAGACGCAGTGGGCGCCGCGAGTCAACATGTCGGCGCTCACCGGTCGCCACGTCGACCGGCTGACGCCGGCTCTCGACACGGCTCTCGACTCGTGGGACACCCGTGTGCCGACCTCGCGGCTCAATGCCGTGCTCGGCGAGATCGCCTCGGCGCACCCGCACCCGGTGCGCTCGGGCAAGCAGCCGCGGATCCTCTTCGCGACCCAGGCCTCGACCCGTCCGCCGCGCTTCGTCATCTTCGCCTCGGGCTTCATCGAGGCCGGCTACCGACGCTTCCTCGAGCGCCGTCTGCGCGAGGAGTTCGGCTTCGAGGGCACGCCCATCGAGATCTCCGTGCGGGTGCGCGAGAAGCGTCGTCGGCGCTGATCCGACTCCCGCAGACCCCGATTCGGTGACAGCCGGGGACGTGGGATAAGGTGACGTTCGCTCCTCAGGGAGCAAGCCACGGGCTGTGGCGCAGCTTGGTAGCGCACTTGACTGGGGGTCAAGGGGTCGCAGGTTCAAATCCTGTCAGCCCGACGGGTAAAAGGCCCGGAATCTCAACGGATTCCGGGCCTTCGTCGTGTCCGGGGCGAGGAGCGAGAGCGTGTCTGACAGCAACCGTGACAGCAACGGGGAAACGCGGCGTGGTCGGGAAGCGTCAGACAGCAATGCGCAAGGCGCCTCGCGTGAGATTTGTTGCGGAGGGTCAGGCGCGGGCCTACCGTCGCCGCATGGATGAGATCGAAGGGGGAGAGGCCGGGGCGACCTTCGTCGTCGTGGCCAGTGAGGACGGGCGCGCGGTCGCGCTCTTCAGTGACGGGTCATGGGGCCCGGCGGAGGAGTTCGGGCTCGGAGAGGGCTAGAGCGCGCGCGGAGGGGCCGAGGTCCGACCCCACGCCAGAACGCGGCCGGGGAGACCGACAGGGGCGCGGTGCGCCGAGGCAGGCTCTAGCGACGGCGGCCCAATGTCGGCAGACCCCCGCTCACCGGCCGGCCGGTCATGCCGTCGCGGGCTGCGGGTACCCCCGCACGCGTCGGTCCGCCGCGCGCGCTTCCATCCGCTCGATCTTACGGGCGTCCTCGGCGTCCTCACGGTCCAATAGATCGAAGATCGAAAGGCGGCGCCGATCGGCGGCGGCAGCCTCCCCGACGCTCACCGCGCGTCGCTTCCGCGTCGTGGCGCTCCCACCCTTAGCGCTCGGCGACGGGCGGCGCCCGCTGCCCTGTTGGTGCCGTCCTGCGGCCCTGTTGAGCGAGGGGACGGTGATGCCAGCACCGGAGGGAGTCGCCGAGAGGATGCCTTGCCCCACCATGGCCCGGACCTCGTCGGTCGTCACGCCGAGTTGCTCGGCGGCTTCGCGCACGGGGACCGACGGCGGTGAGGCCGTGCAGGGCGCCGAGGAAGGCAGCCTGCATCGCATCGCCGAGGCAGGGGGCGGGGGGGCGTGCGAAGGGGGCGGGGGTGGGCGGTGTTGTTTACACGGGGCATCGCGCCCGGCCGCGAGTCGGTGCGCGAACTACGTGCGATGGCCGTCGCCCTGCGAGAAGACAACGAATTCGACCTGTCCCGGCTCCGGGGCCTGATGAAAGTGGCAACCTCATGAGCATCTCGATCCTTCGAACCGCCGACGCCTGGTGGGTCCAGACCACCGAGGGCGCCGTTCGGGTCGACACCTCGGCGACGACCACCGGAGAACTGCTCGCCGACCGTGCGGCCGGCGACCGGGATGGTCGGCACCATCAGTCCTGAGGACTACGACGGGATCGCCGAGCTCCGCTTCGCGGGTGTCGTCGGAGCCGTCCGCAACATCCCGCACTCCAAGGCTGTCTACTTCGACGAGCAGAACCCCTTCGAGACCGTCATCGGCTACCAGACCGGCCAGTCTCGAGGGCGGTGGTGGACCGAACGACTCGACGACAGCGTCGGGCATCGGACCGTCGTCATGATCCGGCAGCGCAAGGGCACCCGGTCCCGTGATTTCCGCACCTTCATCCACGACGAGCTGGGACGAGCGTTGCACGGGGCCGGCGCCCAGGATCTGCGCACGTACACCTTCATGCGCTACATCGCAGCCATGTGGAGCACCCCCGGCGTGAACCACGCGGGCCCTGCGCACCGCCGCCACCACGCGGCTTTGGTCATCGGAGCCGACTCCCGCCAGCAGTTCGACGACATCCTCAAGTCCACGGAGGTGGCCGCTGTCATCGATCGTCAGGAGCGGCACATCACCGCAGCACACGCCTACACCGTCGATCGGACCGTTCCCGGCATCAGGATGAAGCCGTGAAGGTCACCGACGAGCCCGGCCCGACTGAGGACCCCATCGTCATCCGGCCGCGGGCATCACCACGGGTTGGTCGGCGACCCGTCGGCCTGCCAGAGCGGCGCCGATGACCCCCGCGTCGTTGCCGAGCGCTGCCGGGACGATCGGGGCGCGGGTGCGCACGTGCGGGAGGAACCGGTCGGCCGATGCGCTCACCGCCCCGCCGACGACGATGAGGTCGGGGGTGAGGAGGCTCTCGAGGAGCCCGTAGTAGGCGGTGAGCCGCTCCGCCCACTTCACGTACGAGAGCCCTTCCCGCTCCCGAGCCGCGGTCGAGGCGAGGTGCTCGGCGGGGCGGCCCGACATGGGCAGGTGACCCAGCTCGGTGTTCGGCACGAGGGTGCCGTCGACGAGGAGGGCGCTGCCGATGCCGGTGCCGAGGGTCGTCACGACGACGACACCGGAGCCTGCCGCCGCGGCGCCCCGCCTGGTTTCGGCAATGCCGGCGGCATCGGCGTCGTTGACGGCCGTGACGGGGCGCGCCAGTGCCGTGTGGAGCGAGTCCTCGACGGGGTACCCGATCCACGACGGGTCGATGTTCGCGGCCGTCTCGACCACCCCGCGCCGGACGACGGCCGGGAGGGCGATGCCGACGGGGGTGGCGTCGGTCGGTGCCAACGCCCGCACGATCTCCGCCACACACTCGGAGATCGCCGCCGGCGTGGCCGGCCGGGGGGTGTCGGCGACGAATCGCTGTCCCATGAGGATGCCGCTGCCGGCGTCGACGAGGGCGGACTTGATCGTCGTCCCGCCGACGTCGACCCCGACGACGTGCTCAGGCACGGATGGTCCCGGCCACCGCGAGCGCCTCGCTCGCGAGGCGGGTGATCTCGCCCCAGTCAGCGACCTCGACCACGGCCGCGGGGGTGATCCACGAGCCGCCGACGCAGCCGACGTTGGGGAGCGCGAGGTAGTCGGCGGCGTCGGCCGGGCCGATCCCACCCGTGGGGCAGAAGCGCATGTCGGGCACCGGGCTGTGCACCGCCTGGAGGAAGGGAGCACCACCCGAGGCCCGCGCGGGGAAGACCTTCGCCTCGCGGATGCCGCGCTCGCGCAGGGCGAGCATCTCGCTCACGGTCGCGGTGCCGGCGAGGAAGGGCAGCCCGGTCTCCGTCATGGCGTCGAGGAGGGGGTCCGTGGCGCCCGGGGAGACGAGGAAGCTCGCCCCCTTCGCTGCAGCCTGCCCCGCCTGCGCCGGGTCGACGACCGTGCCCGCCCCGACGGTGATCTCGGGCACCTCCTCGGCGATCCGCTCGATGGACTCGAGCGCGGACGAGGTGCGCAGGGTGAGCTCGATGATGTCGATGCCGCCCGCGACGAGGGCCCGTGCGAGCGGGACCGCCCGGCTGGCGTCCTCGAGGATGACGACGGGGATGACGGGGGAGATGTCGAGAAGGCTCATGCGTGACCACCTGAGAAGAAGAAGGACGCGCCCTCGTCGGCCGGGCCGGCCGCGCGCGCATGTTGTCGAAGAGCTCACGGCCGGTGCCCGTGAAGTCGTGGGAGACGAGGTGCGCCTCCCGCGCACTGATGTCGTCGTGGACGAAGAAGGTCCCGGCATCCGCGTCGACGGTGACGAGATCGCCGTCCACCACGCGGCAGAGCGGGCCGTCGAGGCTGGCCTCGGGCGTGACGTGGATGGCCGCGAGGATCTTGCCCGAGGCGCCGGACATCCGGCCGTCGGTGACGATCGCGACCCGGTGGCCTCGGTCCTGGAGGACCCCGAGCGCGGGCGTGAGCTTGTGCAGCTCCGGCATCCCGTTGGCCGCCGGACCCTGGTGCCGGACCACGGCGACGAGGTCGCCGTCGAGGCTGCCCTCCTCGAAGGCGCGCAGCAGGTCGTGCTGGTCGTCGAAGCACCGCGCCGGTGCGGTGACGCTCCGGTGCTCCGGCGCGACCGCGGAGACCTTGACGACGCCGCGACCGAGGTTGCCCTCGATGACCCGCAGACCGCCGTCCGTGGCGAAGGGGGCGTCCACCGTCCGCAGCACGGACTCGTCGAGGCTCTCTGCCGGTCCCTCCTCACGCACCACCTCGCCGTCGCGCAGCCGCGTCTCACGGGTGTACCGCCGCAGGCCCCGGCCATCCGCGGTGAGGACGTCCTCGTGGAGCAGTCCGTGCTCGAGGAGGGTGCGCACGGTGACGGCGAGCCCGCCCGCCGCCGCGTAGTGGTTCACGTCCGCGGAACCGTTGGGGTAGATGCGGGCGAGGAGGGGCACGACCGTCGACAGGTCGGCGAGGTCGTCCCAAGAGAGGATGATGCCGGCGGCCCGCGCGATGGCCACGAGATGGAGAGTGTGGTTCGTCGAGCCGCCCGTTGCGAGGAGCGCGACGCACGCGTTGACGACCGCCCGCTCGTCGACGACCTCCCCGAGCGGCGCCTGCCCGGCGAGCGCGAGCTCGGTGACCCGGCGCCCGGCCTCGACGGTCAGCGCCTCCCGCAGTGGCGTGCCGGGGTTGACGAAGGTGGCTCCCGGCAGGTGCAGGCCCATGACCTCCATGAGGAGCTGGTTGCTGTTCGCCGTGCCGAAGAAGGTGCACGTGCCCTCGGAGTGGTACGAGCTGGCCTCCGCGTCGAGGAGGGCGCGCCGGTCGACCTTGCCCTCGGCGTACTCCTGCCGCACCCGCGCCTTCTCACCGTTCGGCAGTCCCGAGGTCATCGGACCCGCGGGCACGAAGAGGGTCGGCAGGTGGCCGAAGGACAGCGCACCGATGAGCATGCCCGGCACGATCTTGTCGCACACGCCGAGCAGGAGCGTGCCGTCGAACATGTCGTGCGAGAGCGCCACAGCGGTCGACATCGCGATGACGTCACGGCTGAAGAGCGAGAGCTGCATGCCGTCGCGTCCCTGGGTGATCCCGTCGCACATCGCGGGCACGCCGCCGGCGACCTGCGCGATGCCGCCCGCCCCGAGCACCGCCTTCTTGAGCGTCTCGGGGTAGCCGGCGAAGGGGGCGTGCGCGGAGAGCATGTCGTTGTAGGCCGTGACGATCGCGATGTTGGGCTTGACCAGGCCGCGCAGGTCCGCCTTCGCCTCCCGAGGTGCTCCGGCGAAGCCGTGGGCCAGGTTGGCGCAGCCGAGCCGGCCGCGGGCGGGTCCGCGGTCGGCGGCGGCACGCACCCGTGACAGGTAGGCCCGGCGGGTCGTCGCGCTCCGCTCGCGGAGTCGGGTGGTCACGTCGTCGATGACGGGGTGGAGGGTGGGGTTCATCGGGTCACGTCCTCGTTCCAGGAGCGTCCGTCACGCTCGATCAGCAGGTCGGCCGCGGCGGGGCCGTCGGTGCCGGCCGCGTAGGGGCGGGGTCGGCGGGCACCGACCCCACGGATGATCGGCTCGACCCAGCGCCAGGCCGCCTCGATCTCGTCGCGGCGCATGAAGAGCGTCGTGTTGCCGCGCACGACGTCCATGAGGAGTCGCTCGTAGGCGTCGGGGGAGGGTGCGCCGAAGGCCTGGGAGAAGTTGAGGTCGAGCGAGACGGGGCGGACTCGGATCCCGCCGGGTCCGGGCTCCTTGGCGACGAGGTGGAGCCTGACGCTCTCGTCGGGCTGGAGGCGCATGACGAGCCTGTTCGGCTCCTGCGTCCCTTCGCTGCCGGGGAACATCGGGTGCGGGGTCGGCTTGAAGGCGACGACGATCTCGGAGCAGCGCTCGCGCATCCGCTTGCCGGTGCGCAGGTAGAAGGGGACGCCCGCCCAGCGCCAGTTGCGGACCTCCGCCCGGAGCGCGACGAAGGTCTCCGTCCGGCTCGGCGCCTCGACCTCCTCGACGTAGGAGGGGGCGGCCGCGCCGTCGACGAGACCGGCCGTGTACTGCCCGAGGACGCACGCGCCGTCGAGGTCCTCGAGCGGCGTGAGGGCCTGCAGGACCTTGAGCTTCTCGTCGCGCACCGACTCACCGGCGACCTGGGTCGGGGGTTCCATCGCGACGAGGCAGAGGAGCTGGAGCAGGTGGTTCTGCAGCATGTCGCGCATCGCGCCTGCACTGTCGTAGTAGCCGCCGCGGCTCCCGACACCGACCGACTCGGCGACCGTGATCTGCACGTGGTCGATGGCCGTGGCGTGCCACAGCGGCTCGAAGACCGAGTTGGCGAAGCGCGTCACGAGGAGGTTCTGCACGCTCTCCTTGCCGAGGTAGTGGTCGATCCGGAAGATCTGCGACTCGGCGAAGACCTCGCCGACGGAGTCGTTGATCTCCCGGGCAGAGGCGAGGTCGTGCCCGAGCGGCTTCTCGAGGACGACACGGCTGCTCGGCTGGACGAGCCCGATCTCGTCGAGGCGGTGGCAGATCGTCCCGAAGAGGGCCGGCCGACGGCGAGGTAGAAGACCCGGACCGGGTTCGCCCGCTCGCGGAGGCGATCCCCGAGTGCGTGCCAGTCGTCCGGCTCGTCGACGTCGAGGCACACGTGCTCGAGCCGCGCGCGAAGTCGTCGATCTCGCCCGACGTGACGCCGGGGACGAACTCCGGGAGCGCGCCGCGCACCTTGTCGCGGTAGCCGGCGTCGTCGAGACCGGCGCGCGAGACGGCGACGACGCGCGTCCGCGTGGGCAGCTGGCCGTCGCGCAGTCGGAGCAGCAGCGCGGGGAGCAGCTTGCGGAGGGCGAGGTCGCCCGTGCCTCCGAAGATGACGAAGTCGGTGGCCTCGAGAGGCGCGGTCACGTTCATGGGCGGTGAGCCTAGGGAAACTTATGAACGCTGGCAATACAAAAGTCAGTATTCGAAAGAACTAAAGTCCTGCGTGGTTGAATGACGCGGTGCCCGCCCCCTCCGCGCCCGCCACTGCCGGGGAGGTCCTCGCACTCATCCGCGAAGGGCGAGCGACGACCCGAGGCGATGTCGGTCGGGTCACCGGGCTCTCCCGCACCGCCGTGACCGCTCGGCTGTCCGCGCTCCTCAGGGCCGGGCTGCTCGTCGAGACAGTCGTCGAACCCTCGGGAGGTGGCCGCCCGCCGGCGCGCCTGACCTTCAACTCGGACTTCGGGGTCGTCCTCGCCGTCCCGCTCGGACGGAGCCGGACCCAGGCCGCGGTGTGTGCCCTCGACGGCGAGGTCCTCGCCGCCACGGCCTTCGACCACGCCGACGGGGCATCGCCGGAGGAGATGATGCCGCGGATCCTCGGGGCACTCGAGGAGCTCCTCGAGTCGATCGACGTGCCGCCGGAACGAGTCCGGGGCATCGGGGTCAGCCTGCCCGGCACCGTCGACACCGAGCGCGGCATGAGCCTGTCCTCGCCGATCATGCCCGGGTGGGACGGCGTGCCGCTCGCCCCCTTCTTCGACGCCTACGGGGAGGCCCCGGTACGCGTCGAAAACGACGCGACCGTCCTCGCCCTCTCGGAGGCCGACGGCCACCGTCGGCGCTTCGACGACTTCGTCGCCCTCAAGGCCTCGACCGGGATCAGTGTCGGCATCTTCGGCGGAGGGCGCCTCCTGCGGGGCGCTCTCGGCGCGGCCGGGGAGATCGGGCACACCCGCACCCCGGCGGCGGCGGGACGCACCTGCCGGTGCGGTGGCACGGGCTGCCTCGGAAGCCGTCGCGGGCGGCTGGGCGCTCGTCCAGGACACGGTGGCCGCGGACCGTCCCGGTGGCCCACGTGCGCGAGCTCGTCGCCAGGGCCATCGAGGGCGACGCCGCCGCGCGTCGGCAGCTGCGCGAGAGCGGACGGCGGGTCGGCGAGGTGCTGTCCGGGGTCGTCAACCTGCTCAACCCCGGGGCGGTCGTCGTCGGTGGCGACATGGCTGCGGGCTACGACTTCTTCGTCGCGGGACTGCGCGAGACCCTCTACGCGGAGGCGACGGCACTCGCGACGCGGGACCTCGAGATCCTGCCGAGCACGCACGGGCAGGAGGCCGGAGTCGTCGGCTGCGCCCAGCTGGCCCTGAGTGAGGTGCTCCGACCCGAGCGGGTGGACCGCTACCTCGCGCGGGCGGGGTCCTGAGGGCTCGCGACACGCGCTTGCAGCAAGTTGCAGATCTATTGCACGGCAACTTGCGGCTGCGTTACCGTCGGTCGGCACTCACCCCGACCGAGAGAGACCGATGACCCACCCCGCACCCACCGCACCCACCGCGCCCGCCTCGGCCGCCCCCTTCGCCCACGAGGACGCGGCCGACTGGTACCGCGGCGCCGTCATCTACCAGGTGTACCCGCGCAGCTTCGCCGACAGCGACGGTGACGGCATCGGTGACCTGGCCGGCATCCGCGCACGGCTGCCCTACCTGCGGGACCTCGGCGTCGACGCCGTGTGGATCTCGCCCTTCTACGCCTCACCCCAGGCCGACGCCGGCTACGACGTCTCCGACTACCGCAAGGTCGACCCGGTCTTCGGTGACGCCGCCGACGCGGATGGGCTCGTGCGCGATGCCCACGAGCTCGGGCTGCGGGTCATCTTCGACATCGTCCCCAACCACTGCTCCGAGGAGCACGAGTGGTTCCAGCGGGCCCTCGCCGAGGGGCCCGGCTCCGCCAGCCGCGCGCTCTTCCACTTCCACGAGGGGCGGGGCGAGGCCGGCGAGCTGCCGCCCAACGACTGGGAGTCGATCTTCGGCGGGCCGGCGTGGACCCGCGTCGAGGACGGCGAGTGGTACCTGCACCTCTTCGCCCCACAACAGCCGGATCTCAACTGGGACAACCCGGTCGTGCGCGAGGAGTTCCGCTCCGTCCTGCGCTTCTGGCTCGACCTCGGGGTCGACGGATTCCGCGTCGACGTCGCCCACGGCCTCGTCAAGGCACCCGGCCTGCCGGACATCGGTCGGACCGGTCAGGTCGGCCTGCTCGGCAACGCACCGATGCCCTTCTTCGACCAGGACGGTGTCCACGAGATCTACCGCGACTGGCGGCGTGTCCTCGAGGAGTACCCCGGTGAGCGAGTCCTCGTCGCCGAGGCGTGGACCCCGACCATCGAGCGGTCGGCGTGCTACGTCCGCCCCGACGAGATGCACCAGGCCTTCAACTTCACCTACCTCGCGACGGACTGGGACGCCTGCGCCCTTCGCGAGGTCGTCGACACGACGCTCGAGGCGATGCGGCGGGTGGGCGCCCCGGCGACCTGGGTCCTGTCCAACCACGACGTCACCCGGCACACGACCCGTCTGGGCAACCCACCCGGCTCGGGGACCCAGATGGTGACGCCCGGCGACCCGGTCCTCGGCCTGCGCCGCGCCCGGGCCGCGACGCTCCTCATGCTCGGCCTGCCCGGCTCCGCCTACCTCTACCAGGGGGAGGAGCTCGGCCTGCCTGACGTCACCGACCTGCCCGACGAGGTCCGCGCCGACCCCTCCTTCCACCGGGCGGCCGGGCAGGAAGGCTTCCGGGACGGCTGCCGCGTGCCCATCCCGTGGTCCGGGACGAGCCAGCCCTACGGCTTCGGCCCACGAGAGGGCGGCCCGAGCTGGCTGCCGCAGCCGGACGCGTGGCGCGAGTTGAGCGTCGAGGCCCAGACCGGGGGTCGCCGGGGTCCGACCCTCGAGCTCTACCGCTCCGCCCTGACGTGCGCCGCGAGCAGCCCTCGCTCGGAGCCGGCGACGAGGTCGAGTGGCTCGACGCGCCCGACGGCGTCCTCGCCCTGGTCCGGCGCGGCGAGGACGGCGCGCCCGTCGTCGTCACGACGAATCTCACGAGTGAGGAGGTCCGCCTCCCGCTGCCCGGGGGCCTCCTGCTCGCATCGGCGGAGCTCGCGGTCGACGGCGACGAGGCCGTGCTGCCGGCTGACACGACCGCGTGGTGGCTGGGCTAGATGACCGAGTCGCGCCCGGGAGCCCGTCTCGCCGACGTCGCTGCCCACGCCAGGGTCAGCCAGGCGACGGTCTCGCGCGTCCTCAACGGTCGGGCGGGCCCCTCCGCGTCGACGCGACAGGCCGTCCTGGCCGCGCTCGACGTGCTCGGCTACGAGCGACCCCGCCGGCCCAAGGAGACGAAGGCCGGTCTCGTCGGGCTGATCATGCCGGAGCTGAGCAACCCGATCTTCCCGGCGATCGCCCAGGTCATCGAGCAGACCCTCGCGAGACACCGCTACATCCCGGTGCTCGGCACACAGACCCCGGGCGGGTCGACGGAGGACGACCTCGTCGAGGTGCTCATCGCGCGCGGCGTCGACGGGATCATCTTCGTCTCCGGCCTGCACGCCGACATGACGGCCGACCACGAGCGGTACGCACAGATCGCGGCGCAGGGCATCCCCTTCGTCCTCGTCGACGGGTACAGCGAGCGGATCTCGGCCCCCTTCGTCTCGGCCGACGACGCCGCGGCCATGGAGATGGCCGTGAGCCACCTCGCCGAGCTGGGCCACGAGCGAGTGGGTCTCGCGCTGGGGCCCGAACGGTTCGTCCCCGTCGCCCGCAAGGTCGCCGGGTTCGCCGACGCGATGCGCCGCAGGGGCCTCGACGCAGGCCACGTCGAGCACTCGCTCTTCACCCTGGCGGGTGGGCAGGCGGCCGCCGGTGCGCTCCTGGACCGGGGGTGCACGGCGATCGTGTGCGGCAGCGACATCATGGCGCTGGGCGCGGTCCGTGGCATCCGTGCCCGTGGGCTCTCGGTGCCCGAGGAGGTCTCCGTCGTCGGCTTCGACGACAGCCCGATGGCGGCCTTCTCCCATCCCGCACTCACGACGCTGCGCAAGCCGGTCGAGGCGATGGGGACCGCAGCGGTCGACGCGTTGCTCGACGAGATCGGCGGCAGCACGGCCCACCGCGCGGAGTTCCTCGTCCAGCCCGAGCTCGTGCTCCGCGGGTCGACAGCGCGGGCACGCTGACGCGACTCGACCCCCGGATTCTGTCGGGAGCGGAACTCTCACCGCAGCGCCGCCGGCCAGTCCTACGCTGAGGCATGGCCGAGTCAGCCCAGACCACCCACCGCGAGGCGACCCCCTTCGAGCGGGCGCTGCTCCAGCGACGACGACGAGCAGCCGAGCCACTGTGGCGCGATGCCCTGGGCGAGCAGCTCCGGCGACGACGCCACGAGCGTCGCGACACCCTCGACGACACGGCCACCCGAGCGGGGATCTCCCCCCAGTACCTCTCGGAGATCGAGCGCGGGCTCAAGGAGCCGTCGAGCGAGATGATCGCCGCGGTCGCCGGCGCGCTCGACGTCACCCTCCTCGACCTCACCCTCTCGGTGGCGGCGTCGCTGCAGGCGCCGGCCAGGGCGCGGGGGAGCGCGTCCACCCTGGCCCTGGCCGCCTGACGCTCACCGCACGTCCATCACCTCGTCGACGATCCCGAAGTCCTTGGCGGCCGCGGCGGTGAGGACCCGAGTGCGGTCGGTGTCGCGCCGCAGCTGCTCCGGCGTGCGGCCGGTGGCTCGGGCGAGGATGCCCTCGATGTCGGACCGCACGCGCACCAGCTCGTCGGCCTCGAGGATGGAGTCGGGGATCGGGCCGCGCCCCTGGGTCGACGGCTGGTGCAGCACCACCCGGGCGTGGGAGAGCGCTGCGCGCTTGCCCGGCGCGCCCGCCGCGAGCAGGACTGCACCGACCGAGATCGCCTGTCCCACACAGGTGGTCGCGACGTCCGGGCGGATGTAGCGCATCGTGTCGTGGATCGCGAGCATGGCGCTGGGGTCGCTTCCTTCGCAGTTGACGTAGAGCTGGACGTCGCGGTCGGGGTCGACCGACTCGAGGTGGATCAGCTGCGCGATGAGCGCGTTGGCGACGCCGGCATTGATGGCGGTGCCGAGGTAGATGATCCGCTCGGTGAGCAGGTGCGAGTAGACGTCCATGATCCGCTCGCCGCGCGGGTGCTGGGCGATGACGTTGGGGATCGGGTAGGTGCTCATCGGTTGCTCCCGACGAGTCCGCCGCGGAATCCCGTGGGCGCGCGGCCGCCCGGGACCACGTCGTCGAAGCTCGCGACGATCTCGTCCACGAAGCCGTAGTCGAGCGCCTCGGCCGCGCTGTACCAGCGGTCACGAAGGGAGTCCTCGAGGACCCGCTCGAGCGGTTGCCCGGTGTCGCCGGCGATCAGGTCGAGCACGGTGTCGCGGGTGTGCCGCAGGTCGTCGGCCTGCAGCTCGACGTCGACGGCCGTGCCACCGATGCCGGCCGACCCCTGGTGCAGCAGGATCCGCGAGTGCGGGAGCGCCCGCCGCTTGCCCGCAGTGCCGGCCGAGAGGAGGAACTGGCCTGCGCTGCAGGCGATCCCGAGCGCCAGCGTGCTCACGTCGTTGGGCACCAGGCGCATGATGTCGCGGATGGCGAGCATCGCGGGGACGGAACCACCGGGGGAGTGGATCCACAGGGCGATGTCGCTCGTCGGGTCGTCGGCGGCGAGCGACATCAGCTGGGTCATCAGCAGCGTGCCGTTGTCATCCTCGAGGACGCCGTCGAGGACGAGGACGCGCTGCCGGAGCAGCTCTCTTCGGGTGCGGTCGTAGAAGGAGGTCGGTGTCGGTGTCTCGCTCATGGCTCCACCGTCGCGCGACGCAGCGCTGCCACCGGCACGAATCCGCCTGCGGCGGATCCGCCCACAGCAGAGGGGTCTAGCCTGCGGAGGGTGAGCACCACGACTGCCGCCCCACCATCTCGACCGTCGGCGAGCTGCGCGCCGCCGGCCACGAGGCCAAGCCCCTGCGGGTCGAGATCCGCGACAACCTCCTGGCCCGCCTGCGTGCCGGTGAGGACCCCTGGCCGGGCCTGCACGGCTACGAGGACACGGTGATCCCGCAGGTCGAGCGGGCCCTGCTCGCCGGGCACGACATCGTCCTGCTCGGCGAGCGCGGTCAGGGCAAGACCCGCCTGCTGCGCACCATCGCCGGCCTGCTCGACGAGTGGACGCCGGTCATCGAGGGGTCGGAACTGGCGGAGCACCCCTTCGAGCCGATCACGCATGCCTCCCGCCGGCGGGCCGAGGCCGAGGGTGACTCCCTTCGCATCAGCTGGATGCACCGCGACGAGCGCTATGTCGAAAAGCTCGCCACTCCCGACACCTCCGTCGCCGACCTCATCGGCGACGTCGACCCGATGAAGGTGGCCGAGGGACGCTCGCTCGGCGACCCCGAGACGATCCACTTCGGGCTCATCCCGCGCAGCCACCGCGGCATCGTGACGATCAACGAGCTGCCCGACCTCGCCGAGCGCATTCAGGTCGCGATGCTCAACGTCATGGAGGAGCGCGACATCCAGATTCGCGGCTATGTGCTGCGCCTGCCGCTGGACGTGCTCGTCCTCGCCAGCGCCAACCCCGAGGACTACACCAACCGCGGGCGGATCATCACGCCGCTCAAGGACCGCTTCGGCGCCGAGATCCGCACGCACTACCCGCAGGAGCTCGAGGCCGAGGTCGCCGTCACCCGGCAGGAGGCGGAGCTGGTGGCGGAGGTGCCCGACCACCTCGTCGAGATCCTCGCGCGCTTCACCCGCAACCTGCGGGCCTCCTCGTCCGTGGACCAGCGCAGCGGCGTCAGCGCCCGCTTCACGATCGCGGGGGCCGAGACCATCGCCGCGTCGGCGCTGCACCGCGCGGCACGTCAGGACGAAGGGGAGGCCGTCGCCCGCGTCGTCGACCTCGAGACCGCGGTCGACGTGCTCGGCGGCAAGATCGAGTTCGAGAGCGGTGAGGAGGGGCGCGAGCAGGAGGTGCTCACCCACCTGCTGCGCACGGCCGTGGCCGACACCGTCCGTCACCTGCTGCGCGGCATCGACCTCGGCCCGCTCGTGGCCGCCATCGAGGACGGCGCGGAGGTCGCGACCGGCGAGCAGGTCACGGCGCGCGACGTCCTCGACGCGCTGCCGGCGCTGGGGGAGGCACAGGTCTACGAGGAGCTCTTCGACCGGCTCGGGGCCACGACCGACGGCGAGCGGGCCGCGGCCGCCGAGCTCGCCCTCGAGGGGCTCTACCTCGCGCGCAAGGTGGGCAAGGACTCTGCCGGGGGCGAGACCGTGTATGGCCAGTAGCCGCAGCCGATTCCGTCGCTACGCCGGGGGTGACCCACTCGCCCCGCCCGTCGACATCGCCGAGGCACTCGACGACATCGGCGAGCGGGTCATGGGCGGGTCCTCGCCGGAGCGGGCGCTGCAGGAGCTGCTGCGCCGGGGCACGTCCGACCAGATCGGGCTCGACGAGCTGTCCCGACGCATCCACGAGCAGCGGCGGGAGCTGCTGCAGCGGCACAACCTCGACGGCACCCTCCAGCAGGTGCGCGAGCTGCTCGACCGGGCCGTGCTCGAGGAGCGGGGGCAGCTGGCCCGGGACGTGCAGATGGACGACACCGACCGGGCCTTCGCCGAGATGAGGCTCGACGGGCTCCCTTCGTCCACGGCGGCGGCGGTGAGCGAGCTGCAGGACTACTCCTGGCAGTCCTCGCAGGCGCGGACCGACTACGAGCAGATCAAGGACCTGCTCGGCCGCGAGGTGCTCGACCAGCGCTTCGCCGGCATGAAGCAGGCGCTGGAGGGGGCCACGGACGAGGACCGCGTTGCCGTCGGGGAGATGCTGCGCGATCTCAACTCCCTGCTCGAGAGGCACCAGCGCGGCGAGGACACGCCGCAGGACTTCGACGACTTCATGGCCCAGCACGGGGACTTCTTCCCCGAAGGGCCTCAGGACATCGACGAGCTCGTCGACGCGCTGGCCCAGCGAGCCGCCGCAGCCCAGCGGATGCTCGCCTCGATGACGCCCGAGCAGCGCCAGGAGCTCATGGAGCTGTCCGCGCAGGCCTTCGGCTCGCCCGACCTGATGGAGGCGCTGGGGCGGCTCGACGGCAACCTGCAGGCCATGCGTCCGGGAGAGGACTGGAGCGGGTCGGAGCGCTTCGGCGGTGACCAGGGGCTGGGCCTGGGCGACGGGACCGGGATGCTCCAGGACATCGCGAGCCTCGATGCCCTGGCGGAGCAGGTGTCGCAGACCTACGGCGGAGCACGACTCGACGACATCGACCTCGACGCCCTCGCCCGGCTCCTCGGTGAGGACGCCGCTGTCGAGGCCCGCGCGCTCCGCGAGCTCGAGCAGGCCCTGCGTGGCAGCGGGGCGCTGCGCCGGGATTCCGAGGGACACCTGCGGCTGACGCCCAAGGCGATGCGGCAGCTGGGCAAGGCCCTGCTGCGTGACATTGCGCAACGCATGTCCGGCCGTCAGGGCCAGCGCGACCTGCGACAGGCGGGCGCGGCGGGGGAGCGCTCGGGCGCGACCCGGCCCTGGGCCTTCGGCGACACCGAGCCGTGGGACATCCCGCGCACGGTGCTCAACGGCGTGCTGCGCCGGGCGGGTGCCGGCGCCGACGGTGGTCGGCTCATCACGACCGAAGACATCGAGGTGGCCGAGACGGAGGCGCGCACCCAGGCCGCCGTCGCGCTGCTCGTCGACACCTCCTTCTCGATGGCGATGGACGGACGCTGGGTGCCGATGAAGCGGACCGCGCTGGCGCTGCACACCCTGATCCGCACCCGCTTCCGCGGTGACCACCTCCAGCTGATCGCCTTCGGTCGGCACGCGCGCGTCATGGAGATCGAGGAGCTCACCGCGCTGGACGCCTTCTGGGACAAGGGGACCAACCTCCACCACGGTCTGCTCCTGGCGCACCGGCACTTCCGCAAGCACCCCAACGCGCAGCCCGTGCTGCTCGTCGTGACTGATGGCGAGCCCACCGCCCATCTCGAGCCGCACGGGGAGACCTTCTTCGACTACCCGCCGCACCCCCTGACGATCGCGCGGACGGTGCGCGAGCTCGACGCGGTGAGCCGGCTCGGGGCGCAGACGACCTTCTTCCGGCTCGGCGAGGACCCGGGTCTTGCCCGCTTCATCGAGTCGCTCGCCCGGCGGGCGGACGGCCGGGTCGTGGCGCCCGACCTCGACGACCTCGGCGCTGCGGTCGTCGGCTCCTATCTCGGCTCACGGCAGCCGGGCCGCGGAGACGAAGGGGGCGACTTCGGCGGCTGGTTCGGCGGCCGGGGCTTCTGGTTCGACGAGTGACGCCGCCCGATGGGGCGGGGTGTGCGGCCGTGCTGACTGCTACGCCGTTGCTCCGTACGACGAGCGGCGCGTCGTACGGGGCAATGCCGAAGGGTGCGTGCTGGGGGCGGCTTCGACCCCGCGTGGGCTCGTTGTACGGAGCAACGGCGCAGTGCGCGGATCGACAGCAGCCCCGACCACCGTGGCCCGTCGTACGGAGCAACGGCATAGCGCGCCGGAGCCCCGGTGGGTGTGTCAGGGCACGAGGTAGTCGGAGTCGCGCGCGTCGGTGATCGCCATCATCCCCGGCGCGTGCCCGATGGCGAAGGGCGGGCGGGACTGCATGATCGCCGCCTGCGGGGTCACGCCGCAGGCCCAGAAGACCGGGACCTCACCGGCGCGCACGGGCACAGCGTCGCCGAAGTCCGGCGACCCGAGGTCGCGGATGCCGAGAGCGGCAGGATCGCCGACGTGGACGGGCGCGCCGTGCACCGCGGGGTAGCGCGAGGTCACGCGGACCGCGGTGGCGACCTGGTCCGCAGGCATCGGCCGCATCGACACGACGAGCGGCCCGCCGATCTGGCCCGCCGACCGGCACTGCCGGTTCGTGGAGTACATCGGCACGTTGCTGCCGACCTCGATGTGGCGCACGGGTGCCCCGGCTTCGAGCAGCGCCGCCTCGAAGGTGAAGCTGCACCCGACGAGGAAGGCGACGAGGTCGTCGCGCCACACGTCGCGGACGTCGGTCACCTCGGCGACGAGCTCGCCGTGCTCGTAGACCCGGTAGCCGGGCAAATCCGTGCGCAGGTCGCCGTCGAAGATCGAGCAGGCCACCTCGCCCGGCTCCGTGACGTCGAGGACGGGGCACGGCTTGGGGTTGCGCTGAGCGAAGAGGAGCACGTCATAGGCCTGCTCGCGCGGCACCGCGATGAGGTTGGCCTGCGTGTAGCCCGCGCTCCAGCCGGAGGTCGGGACGGACAGCCCGTCGCGAAATCGCGCACGAGCCTCCATGGGGGACAAGGCGGCCGGGACGAGGTCAGCCACGGCGGACACTCCCTTCGATCTCGAAACGCAGTCGCTGGCCGGGCTGGGCCTGGGCCGCCCGCCCGATGTCCGCCGCGATGACGACCCCGATGACGGGGTAGCCACCGGTCACCGGATGATCGGCGAGGAAGAGCGTGGGCTGCCCGGTCGGCGGCACCTGGAGAGCTCCGGGCACCATGCCCTCGCTGCTGAGCTCACCCTCGCGGGCGCGCTCCAGCCGCGGCCCGGACAGGCGCATGCCGACCCGGTCGCTCTCCGAGGTCACCTCGTAGGCGCCGCCGAGGAGGGCGTCGAGGGCCGTGGGCTCGAACCAGTCGTCCCGCGGTCCGGGGACGGACCCGCAGCCGCACCTCGCCGGTCGTCGGCGCGGCGACCGGCGCCAGGTCGACGAGCGGCACGGCGAAGGGGAGCACGTCCCACGGGGCAGCAGGCTGCCGGGGGAGGGGCACCGCCGGGGCCGAGTCCGGCGAGGGTGTCGGTCGAGCGGGAGCGCAGCACCGGGCTCGACGTCGATCCCCACCGCGCACGGCGGAGATAACTGCGCAGCCCGGCCGCCGCCGCCCCGAGCGCAGCCCGCGCCCCGTCCGGCAGCCAGGTCACCGCCGCGTGGCCCACTGGGACCCCGTCGACGGTCGCG
>NZ_JBNFOF010000005.1:0-35410 GCF_057364645.1 Janibacter sp. CFPM2_SD2 | reverse complement strand
TCGGGGTGGCCGCCGACTTCCGCGTCGGTGACGCGGGGCGCTCGACGCCGTCGACCACGAGCTGGTCGTCGTCAACCCGCCACGACGCGGCATCGGGGCGCCCCTGTGCGCCGCGATCGAGCGCGCCGCACCGGCGCACGTCATCTACTCCAGCTGCAATGCGCGCAGCCTCGCCGTCGACCTGGCGGCGCTGCCCGGCTACCGCGTGACGCGGGCGCGCCTGTTCGACATGTTCCCCCAGACGCAGCACCACGAGGTGGCCGTGCTGCTCGAGCGGCGCTGAGCCGGAGCGCGATCCGTCAGGTGCCCGGGGCCGTCGCGACGAAGACGATGACCCCGATGAAGTAGAGCAGGCCGAGCAGGAAGAAGACCGCGAAGATCGCCGTGCCGACCATCCCGAGGATCGTGCCGACCTTCGCGTGGTCGCGGTTGCTCCACGCCTGCGGGTTGGCGTCGATCTCCTTCATCGCCGAGGCACCGAGCACCCACGCGAGGATCCCCAGGCCCGGCACGACGGTCAGGCCGACGATGCCGAGCACGAGCGCCGCGGTCGCGGTGCCGTGCGCGCGCTGCTGCGGGAAGGGGTAGGGCGACGGGGCGTAGGGGCCTGGCTGCTGGGTCATGGTGCTCCCACCGTAGGACCTCGCCGCCGCGGTGCACCACGGGGAGGACTCCCCCGTCGACACCGCGTGGTCGCGGCTGGTGTGACCTGCGCCTCAGGGCGGCTACTGTCGGGGGTCGCGTCACCCCGCAGTCCCCGACAGGAGAACGCATGAGAGCCCTCGTCAAGCCCCGCCCCGGACGCGGTCTGGAGCTGACCGATGTCCCCGAGCCGCACGCCGGTCCCGGCGAGGTGCGCATCCGCGTGCTGCGCGCCGGCCTGTGCGGCACCGACCTCCACCTGCACGGGTGGGACGAGTGGGCCGCCTCGGCGGTGCCGAGCACGCCGCAGGTCATCGGCCACGAGTTCTACGGCGTCGTCGACGAGGTGGGGCGCGACGTGACCTCCGTGCAGGAGGGCGACCGGGTCTCCGGCGAGGGCCACCTCGTGTGCGGCACCTGCCGCAACTGCCGCGCCGGACGACGGCACCTGTGCATCAACACCATCGGCGTCGGGGTCAACCGCGACGGCGCCTTCGCCGACCACGTCGTCATCCCCGCGTCCAATGCCTGGGTGCACCACGACGACATCGACCCCGACCTGGGCGCGGTCTTCGACCCGCTGGGCAATGCCGTCCACACGACCCTGTCCTTCCCGCTCGCGGGCGAGGACGTCGTCATCACCGGCGCCGGGCCGATCGGCGTCATGGCGGTGGCCATCGCCCGTCACGTGGGCGCCCGCTACGTCGCCGTCACCGATCTGTCGGACACCCGGCTCGCGCTGGCGAAGGGGGCCGGCGCGGACCTCGTCGTCAACGCCGCCCGCAGCGACCTCGGCGCCGCGATGCGCGAGCTGGGCATGAAGGAGGGCTTCGACATCGGCCTCGAGATGTCCGGCGCTCCCCCGGCGGTCGGCGACATGCTCGACCACATGAACCACGGCGGCCGGATCGCCATGCTCGGCCTGCCCAAGGACCCCTACCCGATCGACTGGGGCAAGGTCATCACCCACATGATCACCATCAAGGGGATCTACGGCCGGGAGATGTACGACACCTGGTACACGATGAGCGCGATGCTCTCGACCTCGCCGACCCTGCGCGAGGCGATCTCCTCGGTCATCACCCACCGCTTCCCCGCGGAGCAGTGGGAGGACGCCTTCGCCACCGCCGCCTCGGGAGAGTGCGGCAAGGTCATCATGGACTGGAGCTGACGCATGTACACGATCAAGGACGACCTCGCTGCCACCCTGCAGGAGATCCGGGACGCCGGGCTGTGGAAGGACGAGCGGCAGCTGACGAGCCCCCAGCAGGCGCACATCACGACGACGAAGACCTCGGCGATCAACTTCTGCGCCAACAACTACCTCGGTCTGGCCGACCACCCCGACGTCCTCGCCGCGGCCACGGATGCCCTGCAGGAGTGGGGCTTCGGCATGGCGAGCGTGCGCTTCATCTGCGGCACGCAGGAGCAGCACACCCGCCTCGAGGGCGCGCTGTCCGACTGGTTCGGCACCGAGGACACGATCCTCTACTCGAGCTGCTTCGACGCCAACGGCGGCGTCTTCGAGGTGCTCTTCGGCACGGACGACGCGATCATCTCCGACGCGCTCAACCACGCCTCGCTCATCGACGGCATCCGGCTGAGCAAGGCGGCGCGCTACCGCTACGCCAATGCCGACATGGACGACCTGCGCGCCCAGCTCGAGGCGGCGAAGGGGGCCCGCCGCACCGTCATCGTCACCGACGGCGTCTTCTCCATGGACGGCTACCTCGCTCCCCTGGAGCAGATCTGCGACCTCGCCGACGAGTACGGCGCGATGGTCCTCGTCGACGACTCCCACGCGGTGGGTTTCGTGGGCGCCGGCGGTGGTGGCACTCCTGAGGCGTGCGGCGTCGCCGACCGTGTCGACCTGCTCACCGGCACGCTCGGCAAGGCGCTCGGCGGGGCCAGCGGTGGTTACGTCAGCGGCCCGGCGGAGGTCATCGCGCTGCTGCGCCAGCGGTCGCGGCCCTACCTCTTCTCCAATGCCGTGGCCCCGGTCGTCGCGGCTGGCTCCCTCAAGGCGATCGAGATCGCGCGCGGGTCCGACGAGGCGCGAGAGACCCTGCAGCGCAACACGGCTCTCTTCCGTGAGCTGATGACGGACGCGGGCTTCGAGCTGCTCCCCGGGTCGCACCCGATCACCCCGGTGATGTTCCCCGGCGACGACGGAGCCCGTCAGGCCGCGCAGATCGCCGACGCGATGCTCGCCCACGGCGTCTACGTCATCGCCTTCTCCTACCCCGTGGTCCCGCAGGGCCAGGCGCGCATCCGGGTGCAGCTGTCCGCGGCACACAGCGAGGAGGACGTGCGCACCTGCGTCGCGGCCTTCGTCGCCGCCCGGGCCGAGGTGCTCGGGGACCAGCCCACCGCCTAGCGGTCCGCCACGGAGCAGCCCGCCGACGCGGCGGGCGCTACGCGAGCCGCGGCCCGACCCCCTTCGTCACTCGAAGGGGGTCGGGTCACCGGCGCCGTGCCGGGCCACCTCGGCGGCACCCGACGAGAAGTCCACGACCGTGGTCGGCTCGGTGCTCACCTCACCGGCGTCGACGACGATGTCGACCTGGTGGTCGAGGGCCTCCTTGACGTCCCAGCCGAAGGTCGGGGTGCGCTCCTCCCTCGGCAGCAGGAGCGTCGAGGTGAGCATGGGGTCGCCGAGGCCCTCAAGGAGGGCCTGGGTCAGCGGGTGCTGCGGGATCCGCACGCCGACCGTCTTCTTCTTCGCGTGGAGCAGCCGACGCGGCACCTCCTTCGTGGCCGGGAGGATGAAGGTGTAGGGCCCCGGGGTCGCCGCCTTGACCGCGCGGAAGACGGCGTTGTCGACGTGGACGAGCTGCCCGAGCTGGGCGAAGTCGGCGCACAGGAGCGTGTAGTGGTGACGGTCGTCCAGGCGGCGGATCGTGCGGATGCGGTCCTTGATGTCCTGGTCGTCGAGCCGCCCACCGAGGGCATAGCCCGAGTCCGTGGGGAAGGCGACGAGCGCCCCCTCGCGGATCCGCTCGACGAGCTTGCCGACCGTGCGGGGCTGGGGGTTGTCCGGGTGCACTTCGACGAAGGTGGCCATGAGTCCACCGTAGGCCGCGAGCACCCGGGCGTGGCGCACCATCCGCGACCGCGCGCCTGCAAGACTGATGACGCCACACCGAGTTGCTACAATCTTCAACAAAATTTCGTCTCTCAGGGGAGCCCATGACCGACACCGACCTCGACCTCAACGGTCACTGGACCATCGACCCCGGCCACAGCCGCTGCGGCTTCTCGGCCCGGCACGCGATGATCTCGACCGTCCGCGGCTCCTTCAACGACGTTTCCGGCGAGGTGCACGTCGACGTCGACGACCTCGACGCATCCACGGCCCGCGTCGTCCTCAAGGCCGCGAGCGTCGACACGCGCAACGACCAGCGCGACGAGCACCTGCGCAGCCCCGACTTCTTCGACGTCGAGCGCTTCCCCGACATCAGCTTCGTCAGCACCAACATCGAGGAGATCCGCGAGCGCGCCTACATCGTCAGCGGTGACCTGACGATCCGCGACGTCACGAAGCAGATCACCATCCCGCTCGAGCTCGGCGGCGTCATGGTCGACGCCTTCGGCGCCGTGCGCGCGGGCTTCGAGGGGTCGCGCCGGGTCAACCGCCGTGACTACGGCCTCGAGTGGAACATGCCGCTCGACAAGGGTGGCGTCCTCGTCTCCGAGAAGATCGACCTCGAGTTCGAGATCTCCCTGGTCAAGCAGGACCAGTAGTCCGACCTGCGCTGGGCGCCGACCGGGTCACCGGTCGCGCCCAGCTGCGTCTCCAGGCGTGCGGCGAGCGCCTTGGCCGTGCGGCCGACCCCGATGAGCGTCGCCGACGCGGGTCCGGTCCAGTCCCCGTAGCCGACGAAGCACACCCGCGGGTCGCGCACCGACTGGTTGTCGACGACCTGCGGCACCCCCTCGGACGTCCGCAGGCGCAGCGAGCGCAGGTGCCGCAGCGCGGGCCGGTAGCCCGTGCACCAGATCACCGCGTCGAGCTCGAGCCGGTCCCGGCCGATGATCGCGCCCTCCGGGACCATCCGGTCGAACATCGCGCGCACCCTCAGCGCACCCGCGGCCCGGGCGCGCTGCACCTGGGGCAGGGCGACGACATTGCCGACGAAGGCAGCCTGTGCCTCGCCCGGGTCACGCAGCCGCGCGGTCGCCTGGTCGAAGAGGTGCCGGCCGTCGACGTCGTCAGGCAGGAAGCGCAGCCGTCTCGCGGTGACGAGCGAGACCCGGTCGGCGACGTCGACGAGGTCGGCCGTGATCTGGACCCCGGAGTTGCCGCCGCCGACGACGGCGACCCTCAGCCCGGCGAAGTCCTCCGGCCCCCGGTAGTGGGCGCTGTGCAGCTGGCGCCCGGCAAAGCTCGTCGCACCCTCGACCATCGGCACGAAGGGAGCGGACCACGTGCCCGTGGCGCTCACGACGCAGCGCGCTGCCAGCTGCCCGGCGCTCGTGTCGAGCACGAGCGCTTCGCGCGTCGCGTGCACGTCGTGCACTCGCACCGGGCGCTGAACGTCGAGGTCGTAGCGCTCCTCGTAGGCACGCAGGTAGGCCCGCACGTGCTCGACCGGCGGGAAGGTGTCGGGGTGCGGGGGCATCGGCCACCCCGGCAGCGACGAGTAGGCCGACGGCGAGAAGAGGCGAAGGGAGGGCCACGTCGAGGTCCACGCTCCGCCCGACTCGTCGCGGTCGTCGAGGACGACGTGCTCGATCCCCCGGCGGCGCAGGTGGTAGGCCGTCGCCAGCCCGGCCTGACCTCCGCCGATGACGGCGACGTCGACCTCTCGGCGCATGTAGCCTCAGGCGTCCTCTGCCGTCATCTCCACGGGGACGCCGATCTGCACGGTCCGCGAGACGGTGCACAGCCGGTCGCGGGACTGCGCGACCGACCGGGGGAAGGCAGCACGGGCGGCGTCGCCCCCTTCGCCCTCGGGGAAGCCCAGGCGGAAGGTGACGGCGAGGTCGCTCATGTGGTTGCCGTCCTCGGGGGTCGAGACCTTCTCCCCCTCGGCGACGACCTCGAAGGACTCCGGCTCGGCCCGCCGCGAGGTGATGTGGTCGACGTCGACGGAGCTGCAGCCGGCGAGGGCCGCGAGCAGCAGCTCGACGGGCGTGAAGTCGTCGGTGGACCCGTCACCGATGGTGATCCGGCCGCCGCGCGCATTGGTGATCTCGTAGCGCCCGAGGGCCAGCCGGGTCAGCTCCACGCTGCGGTGGCCGGGCCCGCTCCCGCCGGTCGTCTCGTCGCTCGTCATGCCTACCTCCACGTCGCTCGTCTGCGGGCGCGCCCCGTGCTGGTCCGATCCTCGCAGACCGGGCGCCACTAGCCTGACCGCATGCACGCAACCCCGCCGCACCGCCTTGTCCTGCTGCGCCACGGAGAGACCGAGTGGAGCCGCGACGGGCGGCACACCGGCTCCACGGACCTGCCCCTGACCGACGAGGGCCGGGCGCGTGCCAGACAGGCTGCCGGTCGGCTCGAGGAGCTCGGTGTCCGCCCCGTGCTCACCCTCACCTCGGACCTGCAGCGCGCACGTGACACGGCATCGCTCGCCGGGCTCGACGCCTCGGTCGACCGCGACCTGCGCGAGTGGGACTACGGCGGCTACGAAGGGCGCTCGACCGCCCAGATCCGGGAGGACCTCGGCACCGACTGGGATGTCTTCCGTGACGGTGTGGTCCCCGGGGCGACCCCGGGCGAGACGGTCGAGGAGGTCGCGGCCCGTGCCTCACGCGTGCTCGCCCGCGTGCGGCCGCACCTGCTCGAGGGCGACGTCGTCCTCGTCGGGCACGGCCACACCTCGCGGATCCTCGCGACGGTGTGGCTGCGCACCGCTCCCCGGCTGGCGGCCCAGCTGACGCTCGACGCCTCCCGGCTCGCGGTGCTCGGCCACCACCGCGAGGACCCCTGCATCCTCAGCTGGAACTGCTGACGGGCTAGGGCAGCGGCCAGGTGTGCACCGGGTCGTTGCGGTGCATGTGCTCGGTGTAGAGCCCGGTCATCTCGGCGAGCGCGGCGGACCGGTCGAGCCCGGCCTCCTCGAGCCGGCGCACGCACTCGGCCTGCCAGACGGCGCCGTTGACGCCGGTGGTGCACCGCCCTTCGATGACCGACAGATAGCGCTCGATGACGCTCTCGGCGACGCCCCAGTCCTGCAGACCGGCGCGAGCCATGGGCAGCAGGTGCCGCAGGACGAGCTCGTCGGCGCCCAGCTCGCCCAGCCCCGGCCAGTAGAGGCGGGAGCCGATGCCGTCGCGGGCCGCCGCCTCGAAGTTGGCCTCGGCCGCGGGGAAGGACATGCGCGTCCAGATCGGCCGGTCCTCGTGGGCGAGGGTGCGCACGCACCCGTAGTAGAAGGCGGCATTGGCCAGGGTGTCGATGATCGACGGGCCCGCCGGGAGGACCCTGTTCTCGACCCGTACGTGCGGGTGACCCTTGCCGGGGTCGTAGATCGGTCGGTTCCACCGGTAGACCGTGCCGTTGTGGAGGTTGAGCTCGCCGAGATCTGGGGTGCCGCCTTCGCTGAGCACGGCCACGGGGTCCTCGTCGGTCGCCTCGGCGAGCAGCGCCGGGAAGTAGCGCACGTTTTCCTCGAAGAGGTCGAAGATCGAGGTGATCCAGCGCTCGCCGAAGAAGACCCGTGGACGCACGCCCTGGTTCTTCAGCTCGATGGGCCGGGTGTCCGTGGCCTGGGAGAAGAGGGCGATCCGGGTCTCGGCGTGCAGGCGGCGACCGAAGAAGAAGGGCGAGTTGGCCGCGAGCGCGAGCTGGGGCGCCGAGATGACCTGGGCGGCATTCCAGTGGTCGGCGAACTGGCCCGGCCCGACCTGCAGGTGCAGCTGGACCGAGGTGCACGCCGACTCCGGCGCGATCGAGTCGGCGAAGGTGTGCAGCCGCTCCCCCGTCGGGCCCTCGATGTCGATGACGATGTCCTCGCCGCGGGCGACGAAGATCGAGTCGTTGAGCGCGGTGTAGCGGTTGTTGGCACTGATCCACTCGCCCTGGAAGTGCTCGGGCCGGATCGTCGGCAGGATGCCGATGGCGATGATCCGCGCGCCGGCGTCCTCGGCCTTGCCCTCCGCGCGGTTGAGCGACTCGCGCAGGCTCTCCTCGAGCTGCAGCGCCGACTCCCCGGGCAGGGGCCGCGGAGCGACGTTGAGCTCGATGTTGAACTGCGCGAGCTCCGTCTGGTACTCGGGATCGGCGATCGCCTCGAGGACCTCGTCGTTGACGAAGGCCGGTTGCTGCCCCTCGTCGATGAGGTTGAGCTCGATCTCCAGACCGGTGAGCGGCACCTCCTCGTCGAAGGCACGCTCATTGAGCATGCGCTCGAAGACGTCGAGGTTCTGCCGCACCTTTTCCCGGTAGCGCTGACGCTCCTCGCGCGAGTAGCTCTGCGCGGCGACTTCCTTGCCCATGAGTCCACCTCTTCCGGGTCGGCTGCAGTCGAATCTACCCACGCGACCGACCCGCGGCGAGGATCAGACCACGGTCGGATGCGGCACCCCCTTCGTCCTGCCTACGCTCGGTCGGTGATCTCCGAGACGGCACCCCGGCGAGCGGGAGCGACCACCCGCGTCCGGGACTGGTTCGACGGGCACGTGGGTCAGCTCGTCGCCGCCGACTCACCGATGCCGGCATCAGACGCCTCGGCCTGGGTCTCGCCGCGATCGTGACCAGCGAGCCCGGATCGCCGTCCAGGGCGAGCGCACCCGCATCGCGCGCGAGATGCACGACGTCGTGGCCCAGCCGCTGAGCGTCGTCGTCGTGCAGGCCGACGGCGCCGCCTGCGCCGCCCGGCACGGCACGGACTTCGGCCGGGAGCAGGCCCACGCCGCGCTCACGACCATCGGTACGACCGCCCGCGGGGCCCTCGCCGAGACCCGGCACTTCGTGGGTGTCCTGCGCACCACGGACGACGAAGGGGAGGTCCCTCACCTCGCGTACGCCCCCACCGAGGGGCTGGCCGACCTGCACGAGGTGCCCCGCGAGGTCGGGCTCGCGGCCTACCGGATCGTCCAGGGGTCGGATCCCTTCGACGGAGCGATCGACGTCCGCGCTGTCGGCCCGTCGGGCGGCACGGGGTCGCCCCGGCCGCTGCGCTGGCCGCCGACTGACGGGCCGACTGCCCGGGGAGTGAGGCCGCGCAGGGGGCGGCCCCACCCCCTTCGTGCCTCGTGCCACGGCTCGGGCGAAGGGGGTGTCGCGCCACGGGGTTGTCGGTGAGGGCTCCTAGGTTGGTGGTCGTGAAGCTGATCCACACCTCCGACTGGCACCTGGGGCGCTCCTTCCACGGCGCCGGCCTGCTGCCTGCCCAGGCGGAGTACGTGGACCACCTCGTCGAGACGGTCCGCTCCGAGGGGGTCGACGCCGTCCTGGTCTCGGGCGATGTCTACGACCGCGCCCTGCCCCCGCCCGACGCCGTGGAGCTGCTCTCCGAGAGCGTCACCCGGCTCATCGACGCCGGCGCCCAGGTCGTCCTGTCCAGCGGCAACCACGACTCGGCGATCCGACTCGGCTTCGCCGCCGACCTGCTCAGCCGGGCCGGCCTGCACATCCGCTCCGACGTGAGCACCGTGGGCACCCCGGTGCTCGTCGGCGACATGGCGATCCACGCGATCCCCTACCTCGAGCCGACCGCGACGACCGTCACCGACGCCCTCGGCGTGACCGAGCGGTCCCACACGGCGGTGCTCGGCGCCGCGATGGACCGGGTCCGTGCCGACCTGGCCGGGCGGGGACCGCGCAGCGTCGTCATGGCCCACTGCTTCGCGAGCGGTGGGGCGGCGAGCGACTCCGAGCGCGACATCACGACCGGCGGCGTCGCGATGGTGCCCGCGAGCACCTTCGACGGGGCCGCCTACACCGCTCTCGGTCACCTGCACCGCCCGCAGCAGATCGGCGAGACCGTCCGCTACAGCGGTTCCCCCGTTGCCATGTCCTTCGGCGAGGCAGGCCAGACGAAGGGGTCGCTGCTCGTCGAGATCGACGAGCGTGGCCTGACCACGGTCGAGCACGTCGCCGCCCCCGTCCACCGCGAGCTCGCCCTCGTGCGGGGGCACCTCGACGAGGTCCTCACCGACGCCCGCCACACGGCCGCCGAGCAGGCCTGGGTCCAGGTCACGCTCACCGACCCGGTCCGTCCCGTCGGTGCCTACGACCGGCTGCGGCGACGCTTCCCGCACCTGCTGCAGCTGTGCTTCGAGCCCACGGGTGAGGTCGTGCCGGTGCGCAGCTATGCCGCCCGGGTGCGGCAGCGCGAGCCGCTCGACGTGTGTTGCGACTTCGTCAGCGACGTGCGGCGCGGCGCGATCGCCGACGAGTCCGAGCGGCGGCTTCTGGGCGACGCCCTCGAGGCCGGCCGGCGTGACCGTGACCGGGCCGAGGAGCACGGCGCTCCCCCGGCGACGACGGCGAGGCGCGGCGTGAGGCTGCACCGCCTGCGAGCCAGCGCCTTCGGCCCCTTCGCCGGCACCGTCGAGCTCGACCTCGAGACGATCGGCGAGGGCGGGCTCTACCTCATCCACGGCCCGACCGGCTCGGGCAAGACGAGCCTGCTCGACGCGATCTGCTTCGCGCTCTACGCGGGGGTGCCGGGTGACCGGCAGAGCACCTCGCTCCGCAGCCAGCACGCTGCCGCCGACGTGCCGACCGAGGTGGAGCTCGAGCTGACCCTGGCCGGGCGTCGCCTGCGGGTGGTGCGTCACCCTGCTCATGAGCGCCCCAAGCGGCGAGGGTCCGGCACGACCACCGAGCCGGCGGGCGTGCGTCTCGAGGAGCGCGAGAGCTCGCGGTGGCGGACCCTCAGCACCCGCATCGACGAAACGGCGCAGTTCCTCGACGACCTGCTCGGCATGGGGCTCGAGCAGTTCCGCCGGGTCGTCATGCTGCCCCAGGGCGACTTCGCCGCCTTCCTGCGCGCGAGCGACGAGCAGCGCCGCGAGGTCCTCGAGCGGCTCTTCGACGTCTCGGACTTCGCCGCGGTCGAGGACGTGCTCGTCAGACGCCGGCAGGACGCCGAGGCGACGCTCTCGCAGTCACGCGGACGGCTCACCACTCATGTGACGCACCTCGTCGACGTCCTGTCCGCGATCGACGTCGAGCTGCCAGAGCCCGATGCCCCGTGGGCCGAGCTCGACCCGACGCAGCTGCCGGTCGCGCTCCGGGCGGTCGGCGAGGCCTTCGACATGGTGACCGCGGAGGCGATGGCCCGCGTGGACCGCACCGACGCCGCCGCCGTCGCATCGCGCGAGGCCCTCGACGCGGAGCGTCGACGAGCCGACCTGCGGCGTCGTGGCCTGGTGGCCCGGCGGCAGGTGGCGGAGCTCGAGTCCGTCGCCGACGAGCACGCCCGGCGTCGCCGCACCCTCGAGGAAGCACGGGCTGCGGCTGCCGTGCTCCCGCACGTCGAGGCCACGGCGCGCGCGAGTCCACACTCGAGGAGGCTCAGCTGGCCCGGGAGGCTGCTGCCAAGGCCCTCCCCCAGGAGCTGCGTGCACGGTGGGAGGCCTCCGCGCCCGGTCGTGAGGCCGAGGCGTCCGCGCAGGCCCGTGGGGTTGAGCTGCTCGAGGTGCTCGACGCGGGTGGCGCTCGTATTGAGCGGGCGCGGCACGAGGCGGCCGGCTTGCGGCGCCGATCGGCGGAGCTGCCGGCCGTGGCCGAGCGGCTGGCAGATGCACGTTCCGCACTCGAGCGAACCGAGGGGCTCGTGGCCCGCCTCGAGACCGAGGCCGAGGCCGACGAGTCCGTCCTGGAGAGGCTCCAGCACGACCGCGAGCAGCTGGCTACCTCTGCTGCGGAGCTGGAGCGTGTCGAGGCCCTCATCGCCGCTCGCCGGCATGGCCGGACCGTCGACGAGCAGCTTCGCCGGGCCACCGACGAGGCGCAGGAGGCTCGCGAGCACGCCCAGGAGCTGCGCGAGGCGGTCAACGAGCTCGTCGCGGCCCGACTCGACAACATGGCCGGCGAGCTCGCAGGGCTGCTCTCCGACGGGGACCCGTGCGCCGTCTGCGGGTCGACCGAGCACCCCCGGCTGGCCGAAGCCGCCCGCGTGGTCAGGCCCGAGGACATCGACGCGGCCCGTGCGGCCGCCACCCGTGCCGAGCAGGTCCACGAGGCCGCACGCCAGGCACGGGACGACGTCACCTCCCGGCTCGAGTCGCTCGCGCCGAGCTCGCCCGACTGGCTGGGGCGGACGAGTCCGGCACGACCGACGCGAGCGCTGACCCCTTCGAGGTGTCTGGCCGCCGAGGTGCGCGCACGCGAACAGCTTGCGCAGGACGTTGCCCGGCTGCGCACCGCGGTCGGCGCCGCCGCCGACGTGGCGCGTCGCGTCGACGCGCGCGCCGCGCGGCTGGAGCGCGCACACGAGTCCGTGCGCGTCGCCGCGGACGAGCTCGCGGCCCTGCGTGCCCGGCACGATCAGATCACCGAGCAGATGGTCGAGGCCGCCGACATCGTGAGGGGAGTCGTGGTCGAGCACGCCGCCTGCGTCTGTGCCGACCCGGCTGACGACCACGCCGGCGGGCACGACGTCGCGCTCTCACCGGTGGCCGACGGGTCCGTCGAGTGGGTCACTCCCCTTCTCGATGCCGCCCGGGAGGTCGACGAACGTCACTCCCGCGCCCGAGCCCTCGCAGAGAACCTCGCCTCAGCGACCCTCGACGAGCGCCGCGCCCGGGACGGGGTCACCGACGCCGCCGAGCACCTGGCGGGCGCCCTGGGCGAGCACGGCTTCGACGGTGCGGCCAAGGTGCGGGCCGCGGCTCTTCCGCGGCCAGAGATCGCCGCACTCGAGGCGCGCGTGCATGCCCACGTGCAGCAGCTGGCGACGGCCCGTGGGGTCCTCGCCGAGCCGGACGTCGTCGACGCGCTCGAGACCCAGCCCGTCGACGTCGACGACCTGGCCGAGACCGCGTCCCGGGCCAAGCACGCCGCAGATGACGCGCGCCGGCACCAGGCAAGCACGTCGACCGTGCACCGACAGCTGACGCGGGTCACCCAGCTCGTCGTCGACGAGTGCACGCGCATCGGACCTGCTGCAGCCGAGGCCGAGCTCGTGCGTCGGATGGCCGATCTGGTGACGGGGACGAGCGCCGACAACGACAAGCGCATGCGCCTGAGCACCTATGTCCTCGCTGCCCGGCTGGAGCGGATCGTCGAGCTGGCCAACTCACGGCTGTCGGTGATGGCAGACGGCCGATACGAGCTCGCCCACGACGACGCCTCTGCCAGGGGCCAGCGACGCGGCGGGCTCGGCCTGGTCGTGCGCGACCTGTGGACCGGTCAGGACCGGGCGACGGAGACCCTGTCCGGTGGCGAGTCCTTCACCGCGTCACTGGCTCTGGCTCTCGGGCTGGCCGATGCGATCCGCGAGGAGTCGGGTGGGCTCGAGTTCGGCACGCTCTTCGTCGACGAGGATTCGGCAGTCTCGACCAGGACAGCCTCGAGCAGGTGCTCGACGTCCTCGACGCGCTGCGCGACGGAGGGCGCTGCGTCGGTGTGGTGAGCCACGTCAGCGAGATGCGCACTCGCATCCCCACTCAGGTGCGGGTCGACAAGGCCCAGCACGGCTCGACCGTCACGGTCGTGGGGGTCCAGGGCGCGGCCTGATCCCCCTTCGTCCCCGTGGCCGGGGACCAGTCCCGTTCGTCTCCCCGCATCAACGACCGCCCCTCCCCCTTCGAATTTCCTTAAGGTCGTGCGGCCGTTGGGCGGAACCAGCCCCAACCCTGCAAGACCCTAGGGTTTTGCAGGGTTCAGCCGCGGGGGCGGTGGATCGAGCGCAGGATGTCGGCCCGAGGCGTGGGTCGTCAGTTCCGTTCGTCCCCGTGGGCGGGGACCAGTGCCGTTCGTCCCCGCCCTCCGCCGTCCAGTACAGCAGTGAGCCCCGGCGTCGCACGAGATGCGTGCGACGCCGGGGCTCGTCGGGTCACCCGTGGTTCGGGGGCGCCCCGGTGGCTCAGTCCTCGAAGGCCTCGGGCGAGGGGCAGGAGCAGACGAGGTTGCGGTCGCCGAAGGCGCCGTCGATCCGCGAGACCGACGGCCAGTACTTGTCGGCTGCGTCGACCCCGACGGGGAAGACGGCGGTGGCGCGGTCGTAGTCGTGCGGCCACTCCCCTGCGAGCTCCGCCGCGGTGTGCGGGGCATTGCGCAGGACGGAGGACTCGACGTCGCCGACCTGGTCGATCTCCTCGCGGATGGCGATCATCGCGTCGCAGAAGCGGTCGAGCTCGCCCTTGTCCTCGGACTCCGTGGGCTCGACCATCAGGGTCCCGGCGACCGGGAAGCTCATCGTCGGGGCGTGGAAGCCGTAGTCGATGAGGCGCTTGGCGACGTCGTCGACGGTCACGCCGGTGTCCTTGGTCAGGCCACGCAGGTCGAGGATGCACTCGTGGGCCACGACCCCGCCGGGGCCGCTGTAGAGGACCGGGAAGTGGCTGCCGAGACGACGCGCGACGTAGTTGGCGTTGAGTACCGCCACCTGCGTCGCCCGAGCCAGACCCGCCCCACCCATGAGTCGGACGTAGGCCCACGAGATCGGCAGGATGCCGGCCGAGCCATAGGGAGCGGCGCTGATCGGGCCCACGCCGGTCGCCGGTCCCGCTGCCTTGGCGAGCGGGTGGTTGGGCAGGTAGGGAGCCAGGTGCTCGCGGACGGCCACCGGCCCCACGCCCGGGCCACCGCCACCGTGCGGGATGCAGAAGGTCTTGTGCAGGTTGAGGTGGCTCACGTCAGCACCGAAGCGGCCCGGCTGGGCGAGCCCGACGAGCGCGTTGAGGTTGGCGCCGTCGACGTAGACCTGGCCACCCGCGTCGTGGACGAGGGAGCACAGCTCGCTGATGGTGTCCTCGTAGACACCGTGGGTGCTCGGGTAGGTCACCATGATCGCCGCGAGGTCGTCACGGTGCTGCTCGACCTTGGCCCGCAGATCGTCCATGTCGATGTCACCGCCCTCGGCGGTCTTGACCACGACGACCTTCATGCCCGCCATGACGGCGGAGGCCGCGTTGGTGCCGTGGGCGCTGGCGGGGATGAGGCAGATGTGCCGCTCGGACTGGCCGTTGGCCGCGTGGAAGGCACGGATCGCGAGCAGCCCGGCCAGCTCCCCCTGCGACCCGGCATTGGGCTGGAGCGAGACCGAGTGGTAGCCGGTGACCTCGCTCAGCCAGCCGCTCAGCTGACCCACGAGCTCACGGATGCCGACGGTCTGGTCATCGGGTGCGAAGGGGTGCAGCCCCACGAACTCCGGCCACGTGATGGCGACCATCTCGGTGGTCGCGTTGAGCTTCATCGTGCAGGAGCCGAGGGGAATCATGCCTCGGTCGAGCGCGAAGTCGCGGTCGGAAAGCCGTCGCAGGTAGCGCAGCATCGCGGTCTCGCTGCGGTGCGAGTGGAAGACCGGGTGAGTGAGGTAGTCGCTCGTGCGCACCAGCTCCTGCGGCCAGCTCGGGGAGATGCGCGCGGTCTCGACGTCAGCGACCTCCGTGGCAGCGCCCAGCGCACCCGCGACGGCCGCGATCTCGCTCGCATCGGTCGTCTCGTCGACGGAGACGAGGACCGTGCTCTCGTCGTGCTGCCAGATGTTGACCCCGGCGGTGACGGCGGCCGCGGCCGCGGCGGCAGCTCCCCCGGGCACGCGCACGCGCAGGGTGTCGAACCACGGGCCCTCGGCCACTCGACGCCCGCGGCGCGCAGCCGCTCGGCGAGGCGACCGCGGTGCCGTGGACTCGCTCGGCGATCGCCCGCAGGCCGTCGGGGCCGTGGTAGACCGCGTACATCGAAGCCATCACGGCGAGGAGCACCTGCGCGGTGCAGATGTTGCTCGTCGCCTTGTCACGACGGATGTGCTGCTCGCGCGTCTGGAGCGCCAGACGGTAGGCCGGGCGACCGGCGGAGTCGACGGAGACGCCGACGAGCCGGCCGGGGAGCGTGCGCTCCAGCCCGGCGCGCACCGCCATGTAGCCGGCGTGCGGGCCACCGAAGGACATCGGGACACCGAAGCGCTGGGTCGTCCCGACGGCCACGTCGGCGCCCCACTCCCCCGGCGCGGTGAGCAGCGTGAGCGCGAGCAGGTCGGCCGCGGCGGTGACGAGGGCACCCACCTCGTGGGCCGCGTCCGTCAGGGCACGCCAGTCGCTGATGATGCCGTCGGCACCGGGGTACTGGACGAGCACGCCGAAGACGTCACGGCCACCGGCCGCCTCGCGCAGCGCCTCGGCCGAGGTGACCCCCGTGAGGTCGGCGACGACGACGTCGATGCCGAGCGGCACCGCGCGGGTGTCGATGACCGCCCGGGTCTGCGGGAAGGTGTTGGCGTCGACGAGCAGGACCGCGTCCTTGGCGACCTTGCTCGAGCGACGCATCACGGTCATCGCCTCGGCCGCGGCCGTGCCCTCGTCGAGCAGCGACGAACCCGACGTCTGCAGACCAGTGAGGTCGGCGACCATCGTCTGGAAGTTGAGCAGCGCCTCGAGCCGCCCCTGGCTGATCTCGGGCTGGTAGGGCGTGTAGGCGGTGTACCAGGCAGGGTTCTCCAGGACGTTGCGCTGGATGACGGCCGGCGTCACCGTGCCGTAGTACCCGAGGCCGATCATCGAGGTGAGCACTGTGTTCTTCGCCGCGAGGGCGCGCAGCTCCTCGACGACCGCGAGCTCGCTCGGGGCTGCCTCGATCGTCAGGGCCTCGGTCTGGCGGATCGCCCCCGGGACGGCCGCGTCGCACAGTGCGTCGAGGGTGGGCTGCCCGATCGTGGCGAGCATCTGCTCGACGTCGCCCTCACGGGGACCGACGTGACGGCCGACGAACTCGGACAGGGGGGACGAGGCGCTCATGAGGCTCCCTTGGACGCGGGTGTACAAAGCCAGCCTCCCCATCTGTCACGCGAGGGCGCTCCAGAGGTGCCTGATCCACGAGGTCCTGGCGCCTGAGAGGTTCCGGGGAGTTTGCCCCTTCGGCGCCCCGCGCGAGACGCGCGAGGACTCTCCCCCGTGGGGTGAGCAGCGGCCACAGGCTATCAGCGGCCGTGGCCCCGTACGGTGCGTCAGGCGAGCTTGGCGCGGCGGCGAGCCGACAGCTCGTCACCGGGGAGCTCGGTCGGCGCGGCGTCGCCGCCACCCATGCGCTCGCTCGGGATCTCGAGCAGGGAGCCCTCGACCTCGCGCCAGACACGGCCGACGGCGATGCCGAAGACACCCTGACCGCCTTGGACGAGGTCGATGACCTCGTCGGCGGAGGTGCACTCGTAGACGCTGGCCCCGTCGCTCATCAGGGTGATCTGGGCGAGGTCCTCGACGCCGCGCTCACGCAGGTGCGTGATGGCGACGCGGATCTGCTGGAGGGAGACACCGGTGTCGAGCAGCCGCTTGACGACCTTGAGCACGAGGATGTCGCGGAAGCCGTAGAGACGCTGGCTGCCGGAGCCGGCTGCTCCACGGACCGAGGGCTCCACGAGGCCGGTGCGGGCCCAGTAGTCGAGCTGACGGTAGGTGATGCCGGCTGCGGCGCACGCGGCGGGACCGCGGTAGCCGATGTCCTCGGAGAGCTCGGGCAGGTCGTCGTCGAAGAGCACGCCCTGGGCGCGGACCGGGGTCTTGCCCTCGTCGCTGGTGGCGTCCACTACGCCCTCCTGAGTCACCGTCGGTCCGACCCGAGCGGTCGGAGATGACACCGGTGTGCTTCCGGTGATGTCTTCGACGCTACGGCGGTGCCAGCAAACGGTCAAACACCCCCGCCGCGGGAGGCGGGGCGTGTCGGTAACGATCAGGTCGCGGGCGGGTCCTCGTCGGGCGCCTCGAAGTCCTCGGGCGAGACCTCGTCGAGGAACTCCTTGAACTTCGCCACCTCGTCCTCTTCCTCGTCGGACGACTCGATGCCGACCTCGTCGAGGACGGCGTCCGTGGTGACGACCTCGGCCGCCGTCCGCAGCGCGAGGGCGATCGCGTCCGAGCTGCGCGAAGGGATCTCGGTGTCGTCGTCGAGCACGAGGGTCGCGTGGAAGACGCCCTCGACGACGGCGTCGATCCGCACGGTCACGAGGTGCCGGCCGAGGGCCTCGATGACGTCGACGAGCAGGTCGTGCGTCAACGGGCGGGGCGGCTCGACACCCTCTTGGGCGTAGGCGATGGCGGTGGCCTCGGCCGCGCCGATCCAGATCGGGACGTGACGGCCACCGTCGCGCTCGCGCAGGAGCACGATCGGCTGGGAGGTGGGCATCTCCACCCGGACACCGAGGACGTCGAGAGGCTTCACCCCCACACCGTATCCCTCCACCGGGAGGAGCGGTCAGGCACCGTCGGCGAGGCCGCGGCGCACGAGCGCCAGGTGCAGCTCGAGGCAGTCCTCGACGACCTGCCGCCGCACGGTCTCGTCGTCGAGACCGACGGCATCCGCGGCACGGCCCCGCAGCGCCTGCTGGCCCAGGACGTGCTCGGCCAGACCGACCTCGCGCTCGGCCGCGCTCTTGAAGGGGCGCAGGTGCCGCACGTCGATCCCGGCCGCCACGAGCGCCCCGCAGGCCCGGGCGACCTCGAGGTCGCTGCGGTCGAAGTGGTCACGCTGCTTGGGCAGCAGACCGTAGGCGACGAGCTCGCGGAAGGTCCCGGTGTCGATGTCGGCGGCGTGCTGCAGCTCGATGGCCGTGAGGCGAAGGGGGCGACCCCGGTCGGCGGGTGCCAGCCGTCCGGTGGTGGTCGGCTGACTGTCGCCACTGTCGGACGACGGGGCGACGACCGCCCCGTCGTCGGCGACGTCGAGGCCACGGTCGTGGGCGTCGAGCCGCTCACGGATCACCTTGAGCGGCCAGAAGCGGTCACGCTGCGCCGTCAGCACGAAGCGCAGCCGGTCGACGTCGTCCTCGGAGTACTTGCGGTACCCCGAGGCCGTCCGCTCCGGAGAGACCAACCCCTCGCTCTCGAGGTAGCGCACCTTGCTGATCGAGATGTCGGGGAAGTCGCCCTCCAGCCGCTCGATCAGGGCGCCGATCCCGATGCGGTCGCCGGGCAACGTCAGCTGGCGGAGCTGGCGTAGTAGACCAGCCGGAACTTGCCGATCTGGACCTCGTCGCCCGTGCGGAGCGTCGCCTGGTCGATGCGCTCCTTGTTGACGTAGGTGCCGTTGAGCGAGCCCACGTCGCGCACGCCGTAGCCCTGGCCGTCACGGGCGAAGACCGCGTGCTTGCGCGAGACCGTGACGTCGTCGAGGAAGATATCGCTGTCCGGGCCGCGCCCGGTCGTCACCTCGGCGTCGTCGAGGAGGAAGCGCGCCCCGGTGTTGGGCCCCCGCAGCACGATGAGCAGCGCCGTGCCGGGGTTGAGCGCGTCGACGGTCGCCTGCTCGTCGCGGGTGAGGTGATAGTCCGAGTCCGGCGCGTCGGCCGGCAGGCCCACCTCCGCCCCGGTGAACTGCTGCGTCGCCGGGTCCTGTCGTGCGGGCTGGTCGTGGTCGTTGCCGCTCATCCAGCGCTCCCTCCTGTGTGTCCGTGGTCAAGCCTACGTGACCGGCACCACTCGGTGCCGGTCACCGTGGTGCGGTGTGGTCAGCCGATCTCGGCCGCGTAGGCCGCGGCGTCGAGCAGGCCCGAGGTGTCGGTGCCGTCGGCGAGCTGGAGCTCGTACATCCAGCCCTCGCCGTAGGGGTCGGAGTTGACCAGCTCGGGGGTCGCGTCGAGCGCGTCGTTGACCGCGGTGATGGTCCCGGCCAGGGGCGCGTAGAGGTCGCTCACCGACTTCGTGGACTCGACCTCACCGCACGAGCCCCCCGCCTCGACCGCGTCGCCGACCGCCGGCAGGCTGACGTAGACCACGTCGCCGAGCGCGTCCTGGGCGTAGTGCGTGATGCCGACGCGGACGACGCCCGCTCCGCTCTCACGAACCCACTCGTGGTCGCTCGTGTACCGCAGGTCCTCGGGGTAGGTCGCGTCGGTCATCTCTCTCCTCGTCGAGCCCGGATCACTTCGAGCCGTCGGTCGGCTCCGGGACGGGCTGAGCGTAACGAGGCGACGAATCGGTGTGCAATGCCTCGACGTTGATCGTCGAGAACTCGCGGATCGTCACCTCCCCTCCCTTGCTGCGCACCGACTCCGACACGCCTCCGGGGATCTCCATCGCAGAACTCATCGTCTGCGGGTCACCGATGACCGTGAAGGTGTACGGACGCTCCAGGGAGGCGCCGTCGGCGATGACTCCGTCCGCGTCGTCGCGGAACCAGGTGCTGGCGACGATGCGCACGTCGTCGACCTGCATCGCCTCGGCCCCCGCATCGCGCAGCTCCTGCACGGTGTCGAGGAGGGTGGCGGCATCGACCCCGCCGTCGGGGTCCTCGATCGTCAGGGTGATGCCCGGGCCGGTGGCACGTTCGGTCCCCGCGAGGATCCCGAGCGTGTCGGCGCGCTCCTGCGCGGCAGCGATCGCCTCCGGCGAGTTGCCCTCGCTCGTGGCGAGACCGTCACGGGTCGACTCGAGCTCGGCGATCTCGTCGTCGAGGCGGTTGCCGTTCTGCGTCACGTCGTCGAGGATCCGCACGAGCTCGTCCTGCCGCAGGTCCTCGAGGCCCTGCGACTGCGTCTGGCGCACCTGGGTCGCGATCGCGAAGCCGAGCAGGCACGCCAGCAGGAGCGCGAAGGCGTTGGCCCGCGTGGCCCGTGGTCTGGCCATGAGGTGGACCCGGCGCCACGCACTGGTCGGGGCCGCGGCGGCAGCCGACGACGTGGGCGGCTCCCCCTTCGGCGTCGTGGCCTCGGGGGTCGCCTCGGACGCGGGCGGCTCCCCCTTCGCCGTCTGCGCCTCGCTCGTGGGCTCGGACTCGTCGGGGGTCTCGGGAGTGCTGGGGGTGCTGGTCATGCCTTGAAGAGGTGTCGGCGGATGGAGGCGACGTTGGAGAAGATCCGCACGCCGAGGACGACGACGACACCGGTGGACAGCTGGGAGCCGACACCGAGCTGGTCGCCCAGGAAGACGATGAAGGCGGCGACGACGACATTGGACAGGAAGCTGACGACGAAGACCTTGTCGTCGAAGATCCCGTCGAGCGTCGCCCGCACGGCACCGAAGACGGCGTCGAGGGCGGCGATGACCGCGATCGGCAGGTAGGGCTGCAGCCAGACGGGCACGTCGGGCTGCAGGACGAGGCCGAGCACGATCCCGGCCACGAGTCCGAGGGCGGGGATCACGAGGTCTCCTTCTTCAGTGGGGTCACCCGGGGTGCGGTCCGTCCCTGCGGGACGACCGTGGCCTCACGGGTGCTGACGTTGACGGCGCTGGGCAGGTGGAGCTCCTCCTGCGTCGTCAGCGAGGTCTGGATGCCGTAGTTGCTGCTCAGCCCCGTGAGGTAGGAGCCGGCCGCGCCCTCGGCGAAGCGGGTCTGCATGTCGGTGGAGTCACCGATGGCCTCGATCGTGTAGGGCCGGGTGAGCGGGCGGAAGTTGACGAGGATCGCCTCGCCCGCAAATCGGATCGCGGTGCGCGAGGTGAGCCGCTGGCCGTTGATGCTGATCGCCTCGGCGCCCGCGTCCCACAGGCCGTTGGTGATCAGCTGCATGTCCTTGGACTGCACCCGCCCCTCGTTGCTCACGCTCGTGCGCGGGTTGCCGTCGGCGCTGGTGTCGCCGCCGGGTGCGTCGTCGAGCGTGATCCGCAGCCCCGGCCCGTCGACGGCGACGAGCCCGCTCGCGACGCGCAGGGCGTCGAGCTCGGCCTGCTGGGTGCCCACGAGGTCCGGGTCGAGGCGGGCGGTCGCCCGGTCGATCTCGCGCTGCAGCTCCAGGGCTCGCTTGTCCCGGGAGTCGACGTCGGACTGCCGGTCCTCGATCTGCTGGATCAGCTCGGCACGTGCCTGGGCCCGGGTGCCGTCGCGGTCCCGCAGGGCGGCGGTGCTCACGCCGATGACCAGGCCGATGATGAGCAGCCACACGAGCAGGATGGGCCGGCGCGTCCCGCTGGAGTCCGGCAGGCCGGCGGCCCGTCGCTGCTCCGCCGCAGCTGCGTAGCCGGGGTCGAGCGGCCGCTCGAGCATCGACGTGAGCAGCGTCATCGAGGCGTCACGCCGCCGCGCGGGGTGGGCCACGCCCGAGGCGTCGGCGTAGTCCACCTCGTCCTCGCCGAGGTCCTCCTCGCTCATCCGCGCCGGAGCAGGACGGCGTGCGCCGTCGGGTGCGTCAGGTCGCACTCGCTGCTCCTCTCGTGCGCGGGTCGGGTGCCCCCGAGACCGTAGATGTCGGACGGGATCCAGTACAGCCCACCACGCCGGGGCGGTGCCAGAGTGGTCCCATGGACCGACGTCTGCTCACCCTCGACGAAGCCACCTGCCGACGCCGCACGAGCCTGAAGTGGCGCCAGTACCCCGAGGACGTCCTGCCCCTCTGGATCGCCGAGATGGACGTCATGCCCGCGCCCGGCGTCGCCGAGGAGCTGGCCCGCATCGCGCGTGACGGGGACACCGGATACCCCGTCAACGGGCCCTACCTCGAGGCCCTGGCCGACTTCTACGTGGGGCACGGCGCGGACGTCACGGTCGAGAGGATGCGACCGGCCGCGGACGTCATGAGCGGCATGACGGCCGCCGTCGGCGCGATGACCGAGCCCGGCGACCCGGTCTACGTCACTGTGCCGGTCTACCCGCCCTTCCACGCGATCGTCGGCGAACTCGGCCGCCGCCTCGTGACCGTGCCGCTGAGCCCGCAGGGTCGGCTCGACGCCGCCGCCCTCGACGAGGCCTTCGGCCGCGACGGCCGTGGGGCCCTGCTCCTCGCCAGCCCCCACAACCCCACGGGAGTGGTCCACACGGCCGACGAGCTACGGGCCGTGGCCGAGGTCGCCGATCGCCACGGCGTCTCCGTCGCGTGCGACGAGGTGCACGCCCCGCTCGTGCTGCCGGGCGCCCGCTTCACCCCCGCACTCGCGGTCCCCGAGGCGCAAGGCTGGCTGTCGGTCATCTCCGCGGCGAAGGGGTGGAACCTCGCCGGGGTCAAGGCGGCCGGGATCGCCGGCGGCGGCGCCGCCGGGGACCTCCTCGCGGCGCTGCCGGAGGGTCTGGGCTACACGACGAGCCACCTCGCGGTCCGACTGCACCGGGTCGCCCTCGAGCAGGACCGCCCATGGCTGGCCGACCTCGTCGCGGACCTCGACGCCAACCGGGGCCTGCTGACCGACCTGCTCCGCGAGCACCTGCCGCTGGTGCGGTGGCAGCCGGTCGAGGCGACCTATCTCGCCTGGCTGGACTTCCGCGAGCTCGGTCTCGGTGAGGACCCGGCGCGACACTTCGAGCGGCACGCCAGGGTCGCCCTGAGCTCCGGCCTCCCCTTCGGCGCCGGCGAGGGCTGGGCCCGGCTCAACCTCGCCGCCTCGCCGCAGATCATCACCGCGGCCGTCGAGCGCATGGCCGCCTCGCTGCCATGACGAAGGGGGTGACCACCGCCACTCCCCCGACCCGCCGGTGGCGAGGTGGTCCGGATCACGAACACGCCAGATCCCTTGGGGCGCAACGGATCTGGCCACCTGAGACGGGACTCGATTTGATCTTGGAAATGGTCACGTTATGTTCGACGAGGTGACCGCCCCCGACGAGACGACCCCCACGACCGAGCCGTCCCCCTTCGTGCTGCGCCCGCCGACCGTCCAGGACGGTGGCGCGATGTGGCGCGTGGCGAGGGACAGCCAGACCCTCGACCTCAACAGCTCCTACGCCTACTTGTTGTGGGCACGGGACTTCGCCGCGACCAGCGTCGTCGCCGAGCGCGACGGTGCCGTCGTCGGCTTCGTCAGCGGCTACCTCCGCCCCGACTCCCCCGAGACGCTCATGGTCTGGCAGGTCGCCGTCGACGCCGACCAGCGAGGCCACGGGCTGGCCGGCCGCATGCTCGACCACCTCGCCGAGCACGTCCCCGGCGTCACCATGCTCGAGACCACGATCACGGACGACAACGGGGCCTCCCGGGCGCTCTTCGCCCGCTTCGCCCGCACCCGTGACGCTCAGCACGAGGAGACCGACCTCTTCGTGAAGGCCCACTTCCCCGACGAAGGGCACGACCCGGAGGTGCTGCACCGCATCGGACCGTTCTGACCCGGCCCCAACGACAGCCCCGCCACACTCCCCCTTCGAGGAAGGACCCCCACATGACCCACCCCGCCACGCAGATCTTCACCGAGCGCGAGTCCGAGGTGCGCAGCTACTGCCGCAACTGGCCCGTCGTCTTCGACACCGCCAAGGGCGTCTACCAGACGACCGAGGACGGCGAGGTCTACACCGACTTCTTCTCCGGCGCCGGCGCGCTCAACTACGGGCACAACAACGACGTGCTCAAGCAGGCCCTGGTCGACTACGTCTCCCGGGACGGCGTGACCCACTCGATGGACATGCACACCGTCGCCAAGCGTGAGTTCCTCGAGACCTTCACCGAGGTGATCCTCGAGCCGCGCGGGATGAGCCACAAGATCCAGTTCCCCGGACCGACCGGCACCAACGCGGTCGAGACGGCGCTGAAGACGGCCCGCAAGGCCACCGGCCGCGAGGAGATCGTATCCTTCACCAATGCCTTCCACGGCATGACCCTCGGCTCGCTGGCCGTGACGGGCAATGCCTTCAAGCGGGCCGGTGCGGGCACCCCGCTCTACCACGCGACGTCCGCGCCCTACGACGACTACATCGTCGGCGAGACCTCCGACTTCGCCTGGCTCAAGCGGATCTGGGCCGACAGCGGCTCCGGCCACAACCTGCCGGCCGCCGTCATCGTCGAGACGGTCCAGGGCGAGGGCGGGCTCAACGCCGCCCGCGGTGAGTGGCTCAAGGAGCTGCAGGACCTGTGCCGTGAGCACGGCGTGCTGCTCATCATCGACGACGTGCAGGCCGGCTGCGGCCGCACCGGCACCTTCTTCTCCTTCGAGCCCTTCGGCCTGGACCCGGACATCATCACGATCAGCAAGTCGATCTCCGGCTACGGTCTGCCGATGGCGCTGACCCTGATGAAGCCCGAGGTCGACGACTGGGAGCCGGGCGAGCACAACGGCACCTTCCGCGGCCACAACCCGGCCTTCGTCACGGCGACCACCGCGCTGCGCACCTACTGGACCGACGATGCGCTGCAGCGCAACATCGCCGACCGCGCCGCCCAGCTGCGTGAGCGGCTCGAGGTCCTCGCCGGGCTCGCCGAGGGCAGCGAGGTCCGCGGCCGCGGGCTGCTGGCCGGCGTCGCCTTCGCCGACCACGAGGTCGCCGAGAAGATCGCCAAGGCGGCCTTCGCCCGCAAGCTGCTCGTCGAGACCTCCGGTCCCGACAGCGAGGCGGTCAAGGTCATGCCCGCGCTGACCATCACCGAGGAGGAGATGGCGGCCGGTCTCGACCAGCTCGAGGACGCCGCGCGCGAGGTGCTCGGCGCACCTGCTCGCACCGCAGCCTGATCCCCCCTTCGCCCACCCGAACTGCACCACGAGACAAGGAGATCCGCATGAAGGTCCTCAACGTCAACGACCTCGACGGCACCGAGTACGACGTCACCCACGGCAACTGGCAGAGCCGCCGCATGGTGCTCGCCAAGGACAAGGTCGGCTTCAGCTTCCACATCACGATCCTCAAGGCGGGGACGTCCTCGGAGTTCTGGTACGCCAACCACGTCGAGGCCGTGTACGTCTACCAGGGCAAGGGCACGCTGCTCGACCGCGACACCGGCGAGGAGTACGTCCTCGAGCCCGGCGTGATGTACATGCTCGACGACGCGGACAAGCACACCGTGACCGTCGAGGAGGACATCCATTGCGCGTGCGTCTTCAACCCCCCGGTCACCGGCCGTGAGGTCCACGACGAGAACGGCGTCTACCCGGTCCTCACCGAGGACTGAGCACTCCCCCGGCTTCGGCCGGACGAAGGGGGCGGACCCCAGCGGTCCGCCCCCTTCGCCATGTCCCGGGTCGGACGGGTCAGTGGTGGCGCAAGGCGTCGATCAGGTCGTCCTTGTCCATCGACGAACGCCCCTCGATCCCGAGCTCTCGGGCGCGATCGCGCAACTCGTCGACGGTCCAGTCGTCGTACGACCCGGACTCACCGCCGCGTCGACCCACGTCGGAGCGTGAGCTGTTGGCCGCGGCGTTGGCGATCCTCGCCGCCTTCTCCTTGCTTGCCCCGTCGTCACGCAGCTCCTCGTAGAGCTCTTCGTCCTTGACGCTCGGTCCTGGTGTTCGCTCGGGCACGGCGTGCTCCTCTCGTGGTCACGTGGACCGGTCCTACCCTCGCAGGCGGTCGGCATGCGCGAGAGCAGCATGTTCGGTTCCCTGCGGGGTACACGGGCCCCATGGACACACCGACGATTGGGCCACTGCCCGATCACGCCCTGTGGCGTGCACCCCTCGAGCGCACGGCCGTGCTGGCCATCGACCTGCAGGAGGCCTTCTTCGAGGACCTCGCACTCGCCGCGTGCCGGGACGCCGTCGTCACCCGCTGCCGTCAGGTGCTGTGCTGGGCCCACGCCGAGCGGTTGCCCGTGGTCTCGGTGGTCACCGAGCACCAGCGCGACCGGTCGACGTGGACGACCACCATGTGCGAGGACGATCAGGGCTTCCTCTTCGAAGGCGATGCCCACTCCGCCACGATCGCGGAGCTCGACCTGTCCCGGGCCGTGCGAGTCGTCAAGACGCGCGACGACGCCTTCGTGGGCACGCCACTCACCGACGTCCTCGACGAACTCGCCGTCCAGGCGGTCGTCCTCGTGGGCGTCTCGACGCACACGTGCGTGTACCTCACCGCAGCCCACGCCTTTGCCGCCGATCTCGAGGTCGTGCTCGTGCGCGACGCCATCGCCTCGCACCGACCCGAGCTGCACGAGCTGGCCCTGGACGTGCTCCGCGACGAGTACCGCCTCCCGGTCGTCTCGGCGGATGCCCTCTGCCGGGTCACCACCTCGCCGGGCCAGGCAGCGCGGCCAGCTCGCTCAGCCGACCGCAGCCAGCACGTCGAGGACCGCGGCATTGAAGCCCGGTAGGTCGTCGGGTTTGCGGCTCGTCACGAGCGAGCCATCGGTGACCACCTCCTGGTCCACCCACGTGCCGCCGGCATTGCGCACGTCGGTCTGCAGACTCGGCCACGAGGTGACGGTCCGCCCCCGGACGACGTCCGCCTCCACGAGCATCCAGATCGCGTGGCAGATCGCCGCGACCGGTCGTCCCCCCTCCACGAACTCGCGCACGAGGTCGACCGCCGCGGTGTCGGTGCGCAACGCGTCGGGGTTGGCCACGCCTCCGGGGAGCAGCAGTCCGGCGAACCCCCCAACCGTCACGTCGGCGACCGTGCGGTCGACCGGAAAGGTGTCGGCGCGGTCGAGGTGCTCGAAGGCCTGGACCTCGCCGGCGTCAGGGGCGATGAGCACCGGGTCCCAGCCGCCCTCCACCAAGGCCTTCCACGGGCCGGTGAGCTCGACCTGCTCGATGCCCTCCTGCGCCACCAGTACTGCGATGCTGCGTGTGGCCTGCTCGTCTGCGGACGTCATGCTCTGCTCCTGTCGTCAGATTCGGGTGTCCCCTGCCCCTACCCGGCACCGCTGCCCCCATGCGTCGTCCCCCCGGGGCAAGATGGGGTGATGAACGTGCACGCCGGGGACGGTGACCGCCACGAGACTCCCGCGGAACGGGCCGACCGCAACTGGAACGACCTGCTGCAGGAGTTCCGCGTCCTGCAGACCGGGGTGCAGGTGCTCGGGGGTTTTCTTCTGACCCTGCCCTTCCAGTCGGCCTTCGCCGACCTGGACTCCTTCCAGCGCGGCCTCTACCTCGCGCTCGTCCTCCTCGCGACGGCCACGACGACCGCGCTCGTCGCGCCGATAGCCATCCACCGACGGGTCTTCAGATGGCGCCGCAAGGACCGGGTCGTCGCCGCCGGGCACGCGATTGCCCGAGTCGTCCTCGGCCTCGTCTCGCTGCTCGTCGCCGGGATCGCGACCTTCGTCTTCGATGTCGTGGTCGGACGGGCCGCGGCGCTCGCGGTGGGTGGCGCCATGACCCTGCTCGTCCTCGGATCTCTCGTGGTCCTCCCCTTCGTCGTCGGTGGCCGCGCCCCGGGGTCCGGGACCTGAGAGACCGCTCCACCCCTGGTCACGGCGTTTCGAATGGCGACACGGAGTGGATCTACGTAACGTCGGGAGACGTGCCAAGCCGCGCCCCGGCGCGGAAAAGATCAACCCAAGGAGATCCATGAGCACGCACAGCACGGCTGGTGATCCGGCTGCCGAAGGCGCATCCGGCGCCACGGCCTTCGAGGACCTGCCGGACCGACGGACGATCCGCAAGGCCGTCGCCGCCTCGGCGATGGGCAATGCCACCGAGTGGTACGACTACGGCGCCTACGCGGTGGTCGCGACCTACATCGGCACACACTTCTTCCCGGGCGAGCACGCCACGCTGCTGACGATGGCCACCCTCGCCGTGTCCTTCATCGCCCGCCCCTTCGGCGGCTTCTTCTGGGGCCCGCTCGGCGACCGCCTCGGTCGCAAGGGCGTCCTCGCGATGACGATCATCATGATGTCGGCCGCGACCTTCTGCATCGGCCTGCTGCCGACCGCGGAGACCATCGGCGTCGCGCGCCGATCCTGCTGATCATCCTGCGTCTCATCCAGGGCTTCTCGACCGGTGGTGAGTACGGCGGCGCCGCGACCTTCATGGCCGAGTACGCCCCGGACAAGCGCCGCGGCCTCTACGGCAGCTTCCTCGAGTTCGGCACGCTCGGTGGCTTCGCGCTCGGTGCCTCCGTCGTCCTCGTGCTGCAGCTCGTCCTGGGCGAGGCCGCCATGGAGGACTGGGGCTGGCGCATTCCCTTCTTCGTGGCCGGGCCGCTCGGCGCGATCGGCCTCTACCTGCGCTCCAAGCTCGACGAGACGCCCGTCTATGCCGACCTCGAGGACGCCGGAGAGAGCGAGCAGTCGGCCACCAAGGGTCTGCGTGACCTCATGGTCGAGTACTGGAAGCCGATGCTGACCATGGCCGGTCTGGTCATCCCGCTCAACGTCGTCAACTACACCCTGCTGACGTACATGCCGACCTACCTGCAGACCAAGATCGGTCTGGGCGACAACGAGTCGCTCATCGTCATCATCGTCGGCGAGCTGTTGATGATGCTGATCCTGCCCTTCTGCGGCCACTTCTCCGACATCACCGGCCGCCGGCCGATGTGGTGGTTCTCGCTCATCGGCCTCTTCGTCTTCGCGCTGCCGATGTACTTCCTCATGGGCACCGGCTTCGTCGGCGCGGTGGTCGGCTTCGCCGTCCTCGGCCTGCTCTACATCCCGCAGCTGTCGACGATCTCGGCGACCTTCCCCGCGATGTTCCCCGCCCACGTGCGGTTCGCCGGCTTCGCCGTGACGTACAACGTCTTCACGGCGGCCTTCGGTGGCACCGCGGGCACGATCAACGAGGCGGCCGTCGACGCCACCGGCTTCCTCGAGTTCCCCGCGGCCTACATGATGGGCGCCTGCGTCATCGGCATGATCGCGATGCTCTTCGTCAAGGAGACTGCCGGCGCCTCGCTCCACGGCACCGACATCCCCGAGTCCGAGCCGGAGGACTTCGGCTCCGACGCGATCGCCGAGGAGCAGGCAGCGATGGACGCCTGCGGCCGCTGACGCACGGCAGCAGCGCGAAGGGAGGTGACCGCGGCGAGCCCGCCGGTCACCTCCCTTCGTCCATCCCTAGACTCAGCCTGTGACCGGTCCCGAGTCGCGCACCGCCGCGCAGCCCCGCCTCCTCGCGGAGGCGGCGCGCATGCGCGCGCACATGCGCACGGTGCGGCATCCCGGGACCAATGGCTGGATCAGCACGTGGGGCACCAATGCCCACGGGGAGATCGCCGGCTGCCCGCCGCCGAGCGGCTGACGCGCCACACGGCGCCACCAGCCCACCTCCCTTCGCAAGACAAGGTCGTCACGCATGTCCCAGACCCCCCGAACCACGAGCCGTCTGGCTCCCCACGAGCTGTGGCGCGGTGTGCACGCCACGGCGCAGAGCGACGCCGTCGGCGGAGCGCTCCTGCTCGGCGCGACCGTCGTCGCCCTCCTCCTGGCCAACACTCCCGCCGCTGATCTCTACACCGCGGTCCGCGACTTCACCGTCGGCCCGCACGCGCTGCACCTCGACCTGACGATCGGTGAGTGGGCCGCTGACGGCCTGCTCGCGATCTTCTTCTTCGTCGTCGGCCTCGAGCTCAAGGAGGAGTTCGTCGCCGGCAAGCTGCGCAACCCGCGGCAAGCCGCGCTGCCCATCGCCGCAGCCGTCGGCGGTGTCGTCGTGCCCGCGCTGGTCTTCGCCGGCATCGCCATCGCGTCCGACTCCGAGGGCGCGTTGCGGGGCTGGGCGATCCCCACCGCGACCGACATCGCCTTCGCCGTCGCCGTCCTCGCCGTCGTCGGTCGCTTCCTGCCACCGGCCCTGCGGGTCTTCCTGCTGACCCTGGCGATCGTCGACGACCTCATCGCCATCACGGTCATCGCGGTGGTCTACACCCAGGGCCTGCAGCTGCAGTGGCTGCTGCTCGCGCTCGTGCCGCTCGCCCTCTTCGCGCTGCTCGTCCAGCGTGGCGTCATCTCCTGGTGGCTGCTCGTCCCCCTCGGCGTCCTCATGTGGGCTCTGGTCCACGCCTCCGGAATCCACGCCACGGTCGCCGGCGTGCTGCTCGGCTTCACCGTGCCCGTCGTCGCCAGCGAGCGGGCGCGCGTGCAGAGCTCGACCGACGATGACGGGACGCCGGTCTACGACGGCCTGACGGCCTACCTCGCCGACCAGTGGGGTGTCTTCACCACACTGGTCGCCGTGCCGGTCTTCGCCTTCTTCTCGGCGGGGGTCACCGTGGGTGGGCTCGACGGCTTCCGCACCGCCATGCAGGACCCGATCACCCTCGGCATCATCGCCGGGCTCTTCCTCGGCAAGCCGATCGGGATCACCGCCACGACCTTCCTGCTGAGCCGGCTGCCGGCCTTCCAGCTCGACGAGTCGCTGCGCTGGCCGGACATCATCGGCATGGGCTTCGTCGCCGGTGTCGGCTTCACCGTCTCGCTGCTCGTCGGCGAGCTCGCCTACGGCGCCGCGAGCGTCGCCGACGAGCACGTCAAGATCGGCGTGCTGCTCGGCTCGCTCGTCTCCGCACTCGTCGGAGGTGGCTTCCTCGCGGTGCGCAGCCGCGCGGCGCGGGCTCGGGGCTCCGCGCCCGCCTGACCCCGTCAGAAGACCGGCTTGCCGCCGGTCACGCCGAGCACCGTGCCCGACACATAGCTCGCCTCCCGCGGGGAGGCGAGGAAGACGAAGGCCCCGGCCACCTCGGCTGGCTGGCCGGCACGGCCCAAGGGGGTGTCCGCACCGAAGGCCTCGATCTTCTCCCTCCTCTGGGTGGCCGGCTGGAGCGGTGTCCAGATCGGTCCCGGGGCAACGGCATTGACCCGGATGCCCCGGGACCCGACCTCGGCAGCGAGGTTGACGGTGAAGTTGTTGATCGCCGCCTTGGTCGCCGCGTAGTCGAGCAGGGACGTCGAGGGCTCGAAGGCCTGGATCGAGCTGACGTTGATGATGCTCGAACCCCGCCCGAGGTGCGGCAGCGCCGCGCGCGTCAGCCAGAAGAGCGCGTGCAGGTTGGTCCGCAGCACCCGGTCGATGCGCTCGTCGCTGATGTCCTCGAGGCCCTCGTCGCGGGCCATCTGCACCCCGGCGTTGTTGACGAGGACGTCGAGCCCACCCAGACCGTCGACCGCAGCCGTGACGACCTCGTCACAGGCACTGCGGTCACTGATGTCCGCCGGGCAGAGCACCGCCGTGCGGCCCGCCCGTTCGACCCAGTCGGCCGTCATCTCGGCGTCATCCTGCTCCTGCGGCAGGTAGCCCAGTGCCACGTCGGCGCCCTCCCGGGCGAAGGCGATGGCCACGGCTCGGCCGATGCCGGAGTCGCCCCCGGTGATGAGGGCCGCGCACCCTGCAGCCGCTGGGCGCCCACCCAGCTGTCATCACCGTGGTCGGGCACGGGGTCCATCTCCCGGGTCACGCCCGGGAGCTGCTGCTGCTGGGCGGCGAAGCCCCCCTGCGGCCCGTCGGCCATCTGCGCGGCTCGTCGGGAGATCTCTGCCTCGATCATCGGTGCTCCTTCGTCGTCGGGACGAAGGGGGCCTACCCAGCCGCGCGCGGCGGCAAACCGGGTCCGCCGCTCAGGCGGCCATGGCCGTGAGGAGCTGGCTCTCGGCCGTCGCGAGGTAGGCGAGCAGCGACTGCTCCGCCTCGGCCCACCGACCGGCCTCGAGGAGCTCGACGAGCTCGCGGTTGTGCGCCAGGTAGGGCTGGTGGAAGGTGCGCGGGTCGTCCATCGTCGCGAAGACCAAACGCATCTGCGCGAGGACCTGGCGCATCGCGTCGTCGAGCCGCCGGATGCCCGCCAGCGCGGTGAGCTCGGCGTGGAAGTGCATGTTGGCCGAGCCCAGTGCCCGCCAGTCCTCGTCAGCTGCGGCGCGACCCCCTTCGTCCACGGCCGCGCGGACACCGGAGAGGTCACCGCCGCCCTCGGCCAGCCGATGGATCGCGGCGGTCTCGAGGACCTGACGAAAGGCGTAGAGGTCACGCACGTCGTCGGCCCCCAGGGAGCGGACGAAGACGCCGCGGTTGAACTCGCGCACGACGAGACCCTCGTGACCGAGGAGGTGGAAGGCCTCGCGCAACGTGTTGCGGGAGACGCCGAGCGCTCGCCCGATGCGCTCCTCGGACAACCGCACCCCCGGGCGCAGATCGCCCTCGGTGATCCGCGTCCGCAGTGCATCGGCGACCTTGTCGGTCGCACTCGCGCGCTCCATCTGCTCTCGCTGCGCCTCCAGCGCCGCGACCCAGTCGTCCGCCATCCCGCTCACCCCTTCGTCACCGGTCTGCGGCGACTCTAGCCGATAGGGGTATTGCGGGATTGTTGAACAATCGCTACGTTGGCTGATCGGGAGCACACTGAGGTGGTCCCGTGAGCGACAGGAGAACCCCGATGACGCAGGCTCCCAGTCCCGACACCCACGACGCCGGATCGGTGAAGCCGCCCCCCGGCACGGCCGCCACGGCCACGAAGGGCGCGCTCCTCGGGGCGATGTTCCTCATGGCCACCAGCGCGATCGGCCCGGGCTTCATCACCCAGACCACCGTCTTCACCGCGCAGCTCGGCGCAGCCTTCGCCTTCGCGATCGTCATCTCGATCATCGTCGACATCGCCGTGCAGCTGAACGTCTGGCGCGTCATCGGCGTCTCCGGCCTGCGCGCCCAGGACCTCGCCAACAAGGTGATCCCCGGCTTCGGCTACGTCCTCGCCGGACTCGTCGTCTTCGGCGGGCTCGTCTTCAACATCGGCAACATCGGCGGGACCGGGCTGGGCGCCAACGCGATGCTCGGCGTCGACGCCAAGATCGGCGGTGCGATCTCCGCCCTCGTCGCCATCGGCATCTTCGTCAGCAAGCGCGCCGGCGTGGCCATGGACCGGATCGTCGTCGTCCTCGGCGTGCTGATGATCGCGATGGTCGCCTACGCCGCCGTCGCGACCGAGCCGCCCTACGGCGAGGCGCTCAAGCAGACCGTGATGCCCGACAAGGTCGAGTTCCTCATCATCACCACCCTCATCGGCGGCACCGTCGGCGGCTACATCACCTACGCCGGCGCCCACCGCATCGTCGACTCCGGCATCACCGGCCCCGAGCGCGTCGCCGAGATCAGCCGCGGCTCGATCACCGGCATCCTCGTCACCGGCGTCATGCGTGCACTGCTCTTCCTCGCGATCCTCGGAGTCGTCGTCGGTGGCGTGAACCTCGTCGGGGTCGACAACCCTCCGGCCGTGGCCTTCGAGTCGGCACTCGGCAAGGTCGGGCTGCACATCTTCGGTGTCATCCTCTGGGCCGCGAGCATCACGAGCGTCATCGGGGCGTCGTACACCTCGGTGAGCTTCCTGACGACCTTCAGCGAGACGATCAAGCGGCACGCCCAGTGGGTCGTCATCGGCTTCATCGTCTTCTCCGCAGCCATCTACCTCTCGCTCGGGCAGACCCCGGCGACGCTGCTCGTCCTCGCCGGTGCGCTCAACGGCCTCATCCTCCCCTTCGGCTTCGGCATCCTCATCTGGGTGGCACTCATGCGGCGGGACCTGCTCGGCGGCTACCGCTACCCCAAGGTCCTGGCCTACGTCGGGCTCGTCGTGTGGCTGCTGACGATCTACCTCGGCTACGAGTCCTTCAGCGGGATCGTCGACCTCTGGGAGCAGTGAGTCCCGGGACCGACCACGACGTACGACGACAGGAGCAGATGATGCAGATCGACCTCAACGCCGACCTCGGTGAGAGCTTCGGCCGCTGGACCCTCGGCGACGACGACGCGATGCTCGAGGTGGTCTCGAGCGCCAACGTCGCGTGCGGATTCCATGCCGGCGACTCGTCGGTGCTGCGGCACAGCTGCGAGGGCGCGGCGGCGCGCGGGGTCGCCATCGGGGCCCAGGTCGGCTATCGCGACCTGGCCGGCTTCGGGCGCCGCTTCATCGACGTCGTGCCGGCCGAGCTCACCGACGACGTGCTCTACCAGATCGGGGCGCTCGAGGCCTTCGCCCGGGTCGCCGGGACGCGGGTGCGCTACGTCAAGCCGCACGGCGCGCTCTACAACGCGATCGTGCACCACGAGGAGCAGGCGGCCGCGGTCGTCGCCGCCGTCGTGCAGTACGACCCGACGCTGCCCGTCCTCGGCCTGCCCGGCTCGGCCTGGCTGCGGCTGGCCGGCGAGGCCGGCCTGACGACGGTCGGCGAGGCCTTCGCCGATCGGGCGTACACTCCCGAGGGCACCCTCGTCTCGCGACGCGAGGCCGGCGCCGTGCTCCACGACCCCGACGAGATCGCGCAGCGGTGCATCCGGATCGCGACGAAGGGAGAGGTCGTCGCCGTCGACGGCAGCGTCGTGCCGGCCCCCGCCGGGTCGCTGTGCGTGCACGGCGACAGCCCCGGTGCGGTCGAGATCGCCCGGCGTGTGCGCGCCGGGCTCGAGGATGCCGGGGTGCGGCTCACTCCCTTCGCCCTGGGGGCGGCATGAGGCTGATGCCCGCGGGTGACACCGCGCTGCTCGTCGAGCTCGGCGACCTCGACGAGGTGCTCTCGCTCTACGCCCAGCTCGACGAGGACCTGCCCGAGGGGGTCATCGACCTCGTGCCGGCCGCGTCGACGCTGCTCGTGACGATCGACCCGAGGGCGACCGACGTGGAGCGGATCTCGCGGCAGGTCTCGGGCGTCACCGTCGGCAGCCACGAGCGGGCCACGACGGGTGAGGTGGAGATCCCGGTCGTCTACGACGGTGAGGACCTGGCCGAGGTGGGTCGGATCACCGGGCTCGGCGAGCGGGGCGTCATCGAGGCACACACCGGGTCTCCGTGGACCGTCGCCTTCTGCGGCTTCGCGCCCGGCTTCGGCTACATGATCGGCGGGGACGAGCGGCTGCGGGTGCCGCGACGCGACAACCCCCGCACGCGCGTGCCGGCCGGGTCCGTGGCGATCGCCGGCGAGTTCGCGAGCGTCTACCCGCGCGAGTCCCCGGGAGGCTGGCAGCTGATCGGCCGCACCACGCTCGAGGTGTGGGACATCGGCCGCGAGCCCCCGGCGCTGCTCGTGCCCGGCACGACGGTGCGCTACGTCGAGGTGTCGTCGTGAGTACCGGGGCGGTGACCGGGACGGCGGCCCGGGCCGGGGCCGGGACGCGGGCACTCGAGGTCCTCGCGACCGGGCCGCAGACGACCGTCCAGGACCTC